>CP119310.1:2605000-2607500 GCA_029203185.1 Candidatus Chryseobacterium colombiense
CCACCTTCCTCTCTACTTGCGTAGGCAGTCTCACTAGAGTCCCCAACTGAATGATGGCAACTAGTGACAGGGGTTGCGCTCGTTGCAGGACTTAACCTAACACCTCACGGCACGAGCTGACGACAACCATGCAGCACCTTGAAAATTGCCCGAAGGAAGGTCTATTTCTAAACCGATCAATTCCCATTTAAGCCTTGGTAAGGTTCCTCGCGTATCATCGAATTAAACCACATAATCCACCGCTTGTGCGGGCCCCCGTCAATTCCTTTGAGTTTCATTCTTGCGAACGTACTCCCCAGGTGGCTAACTTATCACTTTCGCTTAGTCTCTGAAGCCGAAGCCCCAAAAACGAGTTAGCATCGTTTACGGCGTGGACTACCAGGGTATCTAATCCTGTTCGCTCCCCACGCTTTCGTCCATCAGCGTCAGTTAAGACATAGTGACCTGCCTTCGCAATTGGTGTTCTAAGTAATATCTATGCATTTCACCGCTACACTACTTATTCCAGCCACTTCTACCTTACTCAAGACCTGCAGTATCAATGGCAGTTTCACAGTTAAGCTGTGAGATTTCACCACTGACTTACAGATCCGCCTACGGACCCTTTAAACCCAATAAATCCGGATAACGCTTGCACCCTCCGTATTACCGCGGCTGCTGGCACGGAGTTAGCCGGTGCTTATTCGTATAGTACCTTCAGCTTTCCACACGTGGAAAGGTTTATCCCTATACAAAAGAAGTTTACAACCCATAGGGCCGTCGTCCTTCACGCGGGATGGCTGGATCAGGCTCTCACCCATTGTCCAATATTCCTCACTGCTGCCTCCCGTAGGAGTCTGGTCCGTGTCTCAGTACCAGTGTGGGGGATCACCCTCTCAGGCCCCCTAAAGATCACTGACTTGGTAGGCCGTTACCCTACCAACTATCTAATCTTGCGCGTGCCCATCTTTATCCACCGGAGTTTTCAATATCAAATGATGCCACTTAATATATTATGGGGTATTAATCTTCCTTTCGAAAGGCTATCCCCCTGATAAAGGCAGGTTGCACACGTGTTCCGCACCCGTACGCCGCTCTCTCTGTTCCGAAGAACAAATACCGCTCGGCTTGCATGTGTTAGGCCTCCCGCTAGCGTTCATCCTGAGCCAGGATCAAACTCTCCATTGTATGTTTGTCTGACTCACTCAAAGTTTTTAACGCTTTAGTTTTTCCTTACTTGGTTGTTATATTGTATGTCAATGATCTTCCAATCTTTCGCTTTTTCCGAAGCACTCTCTCTGTCAGTGGCGCTCCGTATTTGCGAGTGCAAAAGTAAAAAATTATTTCTTTATGACCAAATGTTTTTTGAGAATTTTTTAAAGTTTTTTGATGACCTTAATTTCTTTATTTACCATTCAATCCCACTCCTGCGCTTCCCGTTTTACCGGACTGCAAAGATACAAAAATTTTTAACTCCCGCAACTTTTATTTCTAAAAATTTTTGATTGTTTCTCTTCGTATCCTAAAGTGATTTTCTTAATCTTTTTGCCCATCTAAAGGCTCTTCTGCGCTTACTGATATACTCTCGTTTTCAGTGGGGCAAAGATAAAGACTTTAACCCTACACTTCCAAACTTACTTAACATAAAATTAAATTTAAATTCATATTTGAACTTAACTAGCTGACTCCGTGACCAAATATTTTTAAACTAACGTTTGATATTTTATGCCTGAAGATGGAAGAACATAAGTATTGGAACTTTTATTGGAGGCTTGGATAATTTAATGATAGAAAAATTCAGCTTATCTATTTTGTTTTAGTGCTACAGGTTTTGAGTTGGTTTATTCATAATAGAGAAGATCCTTTGGTTAATTGGGTTCCTGGACTTTATAATTTACTCTCGAAAAGATTTTTATTTTTGGGAGATTTTTTAGAAGCGGTAATGTATCAAAAGTTGTTATTAGATAAATCGTTTCGTACTAAGCTCAAAAGTGGGGACAATAACTGGGTCATAAATTTTACGCAAAGAATTTCAGTATCTAATGTTATAAAACGATGTAAAATAAATATACTTAGATTATTTTGATATGTCTAATATCTAATGTCTAGCATTTAAGTATCTAATGCCTTAAAAAGTTTAAAAAGGGAGAAGGATATAGTATAAACCAAACAACCTCATTCAAATAAATGAATGAGGTTTAATGTATATAGTAAATAGTATAAAACGCAAAAAGTCTCATACATAACTGTATGAGACTTTTAAATAAAAACTGGCGGCGACCTACTCTCCCGCTTGTCGCAGTACCATCGGCGCTGGTGGGCTTAACTTCTGTGTTCGGAATGGGAACAGGTGAGCCCCACCGCTAAAACCACCCTAAAGGTTGTATATAGCTGTTGGCTATTGGCTGATTGCCATTGGCCATGAGCTTTTTATCGGTAAATTTCATCACAAAGGCAAAACCAGTGTTGCACTTATAAGGCTTGTTTTAGTAATAACCAATAGGCTATAAATCTACGGGTA
>CP119310.1:4110000-4227036 GCA_029203185.1 Candidatus Chryseobacterium colombiense
CCTCCATTAATGTCTGTTGCTTTTACCAAAATTTTAGAATTTTCACTGATAGGAAGCTGATCGAGAATTTCAAGATTGATACTTTCTTTGGTATTATTTCTAATATCAATCTGATATTTTTCCGTTTCTGATTTATTAGAAGTATTGGTCTTCTGTGACATTTTATCTTCAAATTTTGTCCTTTTTACGACAATTCTTTCATCTGCACCTAAAGAAATCGGGAATTCATCTTTTATATAATTGCTTGTGATGGTAATTTTACCAATATAATTATCTTCAAAATAGATGTTCGCTTCCCCTGAAATAAGATTAAGATTCTGCCAGTTTTTAACAAAAGCCATCAGGAAAACCTGGTTGCTGAGTTTGGGAACTGTGTGGTATTTGTAAGTGGCATCTATTTGCTTTTTATCGAGAATTACATATTGTTCTCTTTCTTGGCTTATAATATTCTGGCTGTATTTTAATTCATACAAAATATTCATCTGGCTTTCGGAAACGGTTGCCACCGGAATCTGGCTTGGTTTTGCAGCTTGCTCTCTCATTTGGTAAGAATTCATATTTACGGTAGATGCTTTTAGCTGATAATCTTTTGTTTCGGACTGAGAATTATAAGGGGAATATTCTGCTACATAAAGCGGTGACAGAATAGGTCGGTTTTGATTATATGAAGGTCTGTACGTTGATACAAAAAGTTTTATATTATTCCAATCCTGACCTGTTTTCTGATAAATTTTTCCTTTATAAACAATTTCTAACGGATTTTTTACAGATTCTGCTCTAAGATCATAAGAAGGAATCCATCCTGCATTGGAAACAATATAACTTAACCCAAGGTTTAGATTAATTTCATTTTCGGTTAATATTTCCAGCAAAAGCTCCTTGGTATTTGTATTTTGATGATTCTGGGTTTCTGCAAATTTCTGATTGATTTTTTCAACATTTTCATTGAATATATTTTTCTGTTCGCTGAGAAGAAAAACTTCATTATCAATTTCAAGCATTCTTTTTCTGTAAAATTCAGTAAGCTTTGCCAGTTGTTTTTGAGGAGTTTCCCTGTCATTAGTTGAAATTTTCAGATTATCATTAATAATTTTCTTTTCGCCTTCGAGCGTATTAATTTTAATATTTAGCAGATCTGCCTGTCTTTGGATTTTCTTTTTTTCAAAATCAAGTTTCTTGTCACTTTCAGACAATTCTCCGTTTTTTAAAGCAGCTGTTTGTGGAGTGATGGAAAGAAGGGTAGTGTTCTTGTCAAGATTGATTTTATATGTATTTTCATCAAGATCATTGGGAAGATTGATTATCCTCACCGTATTTCTTCCTTTTTGAAGGCTTACGTTGGTACTTCCAAAAACTTTGGCGCCTTGCAAAAATACAGTTGCTTGTTTTACATCGATCTCTTTCTTTATTTCCTGTGACTTAAAAATAGAAACAAAGAATATAAGAAGTATTAAAAAGTATCTCATAGTTTATTATTATCTTTCTTAAATAAAATTACACCTAATTAGAAACCGATTTTTGAAGACTTGGTGAAGGTGAATTTTGACTTGGTGAAACCTTAGCGATGAAAATAAGACAGCCCTTTCAGACTGTCTTAATTTATTCTAAAGAATTTCGTATTTCGTTTTGATGCTGTATTTCAGCTTGATATTTTCGATATTCTCAAAAGAATAATCGATTCCTGTATCTGCGGCTTCCAGTTGTATATTGCTTACCCTTGCAGATTTATAAGCAGCAGGAATAACTGTATCGCTGGTATAATCTTCAATTTCTACGATTTCAAGAGGTGCTCCTGTTTTTTTGTTCATGCTTTCCAGTAAATAATCTGCTTTTTCTTTGGCCGCTTTTAAGGCATTGATCTTTACCGTTTTTCTGAAATCTGCAATCTTTGTGTTTTTAATTTCGGCAATGCTGATGTTGCTTACCCACTTTTGATTAAGGTTTTCAAACAGATTGCCCATGTCAGTTTTCCTGTCCACTTTAAACTGAAAACTTTTCGTAAAAGTCTTTTTAAGATAAATATTCTGATACATCGATTTAAATTTGATGTCTTCGTTTTTTACCCCGTTGTTTTTCAGGATTTCAAATAGTTTTTTTTCGTTGGTGGCAAGATCATTCTTGTTATCGCCTTTTATTCCGATACTGAAGATGATCTCATCCGGTTCTACTTCCATTTCTGCAACTCCGGTTACTTCAATGGCATTTTTCTTTACTTCCTGTGCATTGGCAAAACTTGCTACTGTAAAGAATCCGATCAATAAAAAATGTTTAAGTCTCATAATTTCCTGTTTAAATTTCTAAAGTAAAATTACCCTAAACAGAAACTGAAATCTGACAAACTTGGTGAATTGAGGCTTTCACTTGGTGAAAGAAATAGAAATGAATCTCGATGCTAATCAACCAGGATATGGAATCTGTCCTGTAATGCATTCATCCCTTTATGATCAACTGATTTAGCTTTTATTATCTGATTGTTAAAAGAAAAAATAATCGAATCATCGTTTTCGTTTTTTATCAATGAATGTTTTGAAACATTATGCTGATCGTCTTCAATAATGATTTGCTGATCAAATGAGATGTCGTAATGAAAAGAGATCATCTTTTCTGAAGATTCTTCCATGAAGATCAGATAATGGTCTTTATGAAAGAATATGTATTGATAGGGGCAATTCAGTGAAGTTACGTGATAGGCTCCTGCTAAACCTAAAGAATCTTTTTTGGCTTCAGTATTAAGATCATTATGTAAATAAGGCATTCCTATTTTAATAAAGATTATTCCTAAAATGAGAATCTTAAAAAATGTTTTATAGGGTAAAAATAGAGGTCGATCAAAAAAGGTTTTATCTTTAAAACTGATAATAATAAGAATAAGTTTCCACCCGTTTTTTCTTACAAGAAAAAGGCTCATTCCAAGCAAGATCAGTGAAAAGAATTTTACAGAAATATCAAAACTGATATTGATAATAAATACCTGAGCGAAACAGATAATAGCCAGTAACAAGCCTGAAAGCCGGAAGCTTCTGAACAACAATAAAATACCTGAGAAAAATTCAATAGAACCTATGATTGTATTATAAATCTTCGATGTTCCTATTGTGCTCCAAAACAGAATATCTTTATCTAAATTTCCCAGTCTTGTCAACAGAAGATTAGATTCAGGCTCCGGGAACTGGGTTTTAAAAATCTTATCAATACCATATTTTATCAGAATAACGGCAATATACATTGTACATATATATTCTGTAACCAGTAAAAAATAACGGGTCCATTTTTCCTTCATCAAACAACTGAAAATGATGGAAGTAAACAGTAAAATAAGTATCAGAATCAACATTGAATAACTGTCCGAACTGTAATCTATTCTTACATACTTTTTACTGAAAATAGTTTCCAGTATAAATTGCGTACTATTTCCGAAAACAAATTGTGTAAATTTCAGCTGAAAATCATACAAGAAGTTCAATGGAAAAAAAAGGATAAGCTGCAGAAAAAAAGCACAGATAAAAATATTGATCTTTCTCATCATTCGTAGTTGAAGTAAAGTGATAATCTTAACGGGACTTTCTATAAGCCACAACGAAAGCCAATACGGCGATACTGATAACGATATAATACAGCATTTCTTCTTTTGACTTTAAACCATTTATTTCTGCAGTTTTTATTTTCTTTTTACTGGGAATCGGTTTGTACTGTTTTGTTTTTTTATCATATTTAAGAAACACAGTACTGTCGAGATCATTCTGAAAATTATAATTTCTTCTCAGCACATTTTTCACACTGTCAATATTCTGACTGGAAAAAATAGCATGGTTGTATACTGTATCTCTTCCCGGTTTCCATTTTTCGGTATTGGACGTTCTCCTGTTTTTGCAGAATACTGAAGTTACAATCACGCTTTTGTTATCATCAATGATAAGTACACTATCCAATTTTGAATTGACAACATACCGTTCCGGTGCAACTCCAAGATTGGAATAATTGGTATTGTAGCTGTCCTCTACAATATTTTTTTCGAAGTATTCCATATTTCCGCTATGGCTTTTGTATGAAATTAATTTGGTTTGAGCCGATACGTGACCACTTAAAAGTAATACGGCAAAATGAATTAAAAAAGATAGATTTTTCATAAGAAGTAAGATTAAATATTGACACAAACTTAGTTTCATAATTAAAAGAAGAAGTTGTAGACTTGGTGAACACCAGTTTTCACTTGGTGAATAGTTTTTGGACAAACTATATATATGTATATCTTTGTTTTATGAAAATGTTGCGGCTTTTTGTAGTCTTTTCACTGATGGTTTTTGGGAGTAAAATGTATTCCCAGGCAATAAATACGGCCCAGGAAGTTCAAAAAGAAAGTAAAAAACTCAAGAAAGCTGTCGATAACAAGGATGAAAGCGCACAGGCCGATTCTTATTACAATATTGCTGAAAGTTTTTTCAATGACGGTAATTTTCCGAAAAGTGAAGAATATTACAATAAAGCGAAAAATATTTATGAAAAGCTCGATGATAAGCCTAATATTGAAAAGACCAGCCGGAAATTAGCCCAATCTCAGGAAAAACAGAAAAAAATAACTCCTGCAATCAGCAACTACAGCAGAGCAGCAGAAATGAGCTTTACCGAAAAAAGTAAACAGGTAAACTCAAATGATGCAACAAGACTTTCCGCCAGTTCTGCGGAAGAAAAAGCAACAGTGATTCAGAATAATATCCAGATCAACGAAAAAGAGAAAGATAAGGGAAATTTAGCGGCAAGCTACAGCCAAATGGCGGATGTGAATATTGAGCAGAAAAATATTCCTAAAGCCGAAGAAAACCTGAATAACGCTTACAAGGCTTCCAGACAGGCTGCACCGCAACAGGCTTTAGAAATCAGTCAGAAGCTCACAAACTTTTATGTTGAAAATAAAAATTTCGATAAAGCCATTGAAACTAAAAAAAAGGTCTTAAAAGAATCTTTTGTAAAGGATAATTCTCAGGAAAAAGTGAACCAGATTCAGGAGCTTGCCGATATTTATATCAAAAAAAATGATACTGAAGCTGCTGTTTCCTTATTGAAAAACGCCTACAAACTTTCCCTGGAAAAAGGACATACACTGGAAGCTCAAAAAAGTGTAAAAAAACTGGACAGTCTTTATAACATCTCTCAAAATACCGATGCATCAGTCCTGTTGTACAGAGATTTTCTGGAGAAATTACCGGATTTGGTTTCTAAAGATAAAAGTCTGATCGATAAGAAAGTACTTGAAGATACAGAAGAAAGAATCTCACAGCTGGAAAAGGAAAAAGGACTGAAAGATGAGCTGATCCGTAAGAAAAATGTTTTCAATTACAGTCTTATCGGTGCTTTACTTGTTCTGGTTGGATTGGTTATCGTTATTTTTAGAACCCTGAAAAAAGTTCAGATTAAAAACAAGAAAATTGCTTTACAGTCGCTCAGACGTGAGATGAATCCGCATTTTATCTTTAATAGTTTGAATTCTGTAAATCATTTTATCGCAACTAATAATGAATTGGAAGCCAATCAGTATTTAACGAAATTTTCAAAACTTATGCGGGGGGTGATGGAAAACTCTACCGAAGATTTTATTCCTTTTCAGCAGGAACTGGATCTGCTTCAAAACTATCTTGCATTAGAAAAAACGCGGTTTTCAGATAAATTCGATTATGAAATTGAGGTTGATGAAAGTCTCAATACTCAAAGTTTAAAAGTTCCGGGAATGTTGGTTCAGCCATTTCTCGAAAACGCAATCTGGCACGGACTTCGTTACAGAACAACAAAAGGATTTTTAAAATTAATTTTTGAAAAAGAAAATCAATATTTGAAAATCACGATCGAAGACAACGGTATCGGTATTGAGGAAAGCAAAAAACAAAAAACGCAGCATCAAAAAAATCGCGAAGGCCGCGGAATGAAAAATACACTGGAAAGAATTGCTCTTCTGAACGATCTGTATCACCAGAAAATTCAATGCAAAATCACTGATAAGAAAGATGAGAAGGGAGTTCTTGTGGAAGTTACCTATAAATTGATCAATTTATAAAATATACTGTAATCCTGCAACCTGTAATCTATAACCTAAATCCTAATCTATGAAAATAAAAGCCGTAATTGTAGACGATGAAGCTATTGCAAGAGATGTTTTAAGAAATTATCTCACCAAATACTGTCCGCAGGTTGAGATTTTAGGGGAAGCAGAAAATATTAAAGAAGCGGTTCCTTTGATCGCGAAAATGCAGCCTCAATTGGTTTTCCTGGATGTAGAAATGCCATTTGGAAATGCTTTCGATGTGCTGGAAGCTACAAAGGATTTTTCCTATGAAACCATCTTTATCACAGCATTTTCCCAATATTCTCTACAGGCTTTGAATAAATCGGCAAGTTATTATATTTTAAAACCTATTGATATCCAGGAGCTTATTTTGGCGGTCAATAAAGTATCTGAAAGTCTGCAAAGCAAAGAAGAGCTCAACCGGAATAAAATTCTTCTTGAAAACCTGAAGTTAAAACCTGAAAAACAGCAATTAATTCTTCCTACTCTTCAAGGTTTTGATGTAGTGAAAACTGAAGATATTGTCAGACTTCAGGCAGACGGAAACTTCACCCAGGTTTACCTTACGGACGGTTCAAAGAAAATGGTCTGCAGATTTTTAAAACATTTCGATGATATCCTGGAAAATCCTTTTGTGAGAGTTCACCGTTCACACATCATCAATACCCGTTTTGTGAAATCTTACCATAAAAGCGGAACGGCAACACTTTCAGATGAAACGGAAATTGAGGTTTCAGGAAGTTTTAAAGATCATTTTCTTAAAATTTTTTCCTAAACGGTCTGTTTCTGGACTGTTTAAGGCATCATTTTTGAACTTTCATAGCAACCACACAAATACTTGTATTATGAAGACTCTTCAAAAAATTGCCATTCCGGTTTCATTAGGTGTTTTAGGATTGATATTATTTAATTCATGTTCTACTGGAATTCCCAAAGGAGCTACTGCTGTAAAAAACTTTAATGCAGATAAATACCTCGGAAAATGGTATGAAATAGCCCGTTTCGATTATAAATTTGAAAAAGATATGGATAATGTGACTGCCACTTATTCTCAAAATCCAAACGGTACCATTCGTGTTGACAATAAAGGATACAATTACGTTAAAAAAGAATGGAAAGAATCCATCGGGGAAGCAAAATTCGTGAAAGATAAAAATGAAGCCCAGCTGAAAGTATCATTCTTTAAGCCAATTTGGGCTGGATACAATGTCATTGATATTGATGAAAACTACCAGTATGCTTTAGTTGCTGGAAGCAGTTTAAAATATCTGTGGATTCTCTCCCGAACAAAAGAGCTTCCTGAAAGCATTCGACAACGTTTTTTAGAAAAAGCAAAAAATATTGGTTACAATACAAATGAGTTAATTTGGGTAAAACATAATTAAGTCATTGCGAGGAGCTAAGCGACGAAGCAATCTCTTCACATAATAATACAAAGTCTATCATTCTGACGAAGGAAGAATCTATGCTATTTGAAAATTTCTTTACATAATAAAGGATTCTTCAGTACGCTTTGCTTCTTTCAGGATGACAGGCTTTGCGTTTTAATTCAAACTTTTATACTCTTTCCATTCCTCATACCGATGATCTATAAGCTGTTTCATAAGATCATAGTTTTTGTAGGTATCTTCAATATGGTAGAACGTTTCGTATTCATAATCACTTTCTTCCGCTTTTGCATCAAAAAGATTGATATAATCATCAGCAAATGAACTGAACCTGTTCCCAAAATCAGTGTCATCAGCATAATAATCCTTTGCAAAACTGTTTCCCAGATCATTAAGATCATATTTAGAAAACTTCCCGTCCATAACATCCATAACGAATTCTGCACCTGTGATCTCTCTTCTTTTTAATTTTTCAATTTCTTCTTGATAATCTTCTTTCAGTTCATCAGAAATTAAATCGTGAGTAATACACCAGTTTAAGAACATTCCGGTGTGGGTAGCGCCGTTTTTTTCAGGAAGACCTTCTGGAAAATCACCTCCATAATGCCATGAAGCATCATCATATTTTGACATAAACAAATTATAATTTTAAACAATTTCCGCCAAAAATAGAAAAAATCAATTTATATTGCCCGTCAATGAGAATTTTCCGTCATTTGTAGACGAATTTTTTTCGAAAAATAAATATGAAAAATGCTGTTCTGATTACGATTGGTGACGAAATCCTTTCCGGAAATACGGTTGATACCAATTCGAATTTTATTGCCACCGAGCTTAAAAATATAGGAATTAAAGTTTCACAGATCTTTACCATTTCAGATGAAATAGAAACCATTAAAAAAACAATTGAATCGGCCTTTGAAACAGGAGATTTAATTATTACAACAGGAGGTTTAGGACCAACAAGAGATGATAAGACCAAAAAAGCGATCGCTGAATTCTTTCATGATGAAATTGCTTTGGACGAAGCTACCTTCAACCATCTTAAAAGCTATATGGAAAGAAGGGGCCGTCTGGAAATTCTTGAGAGAAATCGAGAACAAGCCTTCGTGCCTACAAAATCTACGGTTTTTCAGAATCATTTTGGAACCGCACCTTGTATGATGATGGAGCAGGACGGGAAATTGCTATTCAGTTTGCCGGGAGTTCCGTACGAAGTAAAACCGCTTATTAAAGATCAGATTGTTCCTTTTCTACAGGAAAAATATAATCTGGACTATATTTTTACAAGAATAGTTTCCGTTGTAGGAATTCCGGAAAGTATTTTAGCAGATACTATAGAACCTTGGGAACTGGCTTTGCCTGAAAATTTAGCCTTATCTTATCTTCCTATCGGAACCCGTGTGAAACTAAGACTGACAGGAAGCGGGGAAAACGAAACGCTTTTGCAACAGCAATTGGAAGAAGAAATTCAGAAATTATTGCCTTTAATCAAAGACAATGTTATTGCAACTTCTGAAGATAAGATAGAGAAAATTCTTGCAGAGATTTTAACGGAGAGACAACTGACAGTTTCTACGGCTGAAAGCTGTACAGGAGGTGAGCTGGCAAAAATGATTACTTCTATTTCAGGAAGTTCAAAATATTATCTCGGAGGAATCGTGGCTTATGCAACTGAAAAGAAAATCGGGATTTTAAAGGTTAAAAAAGAAACGGTTGATGAATTTACAGTAGTCAGTGAACAGGTGGCTTCAGAAATGGCGGAAGGTTGTCAGCAATTATTTGGAACTCATATTTCACTTTCAACAACCGGTGTTGCAGGTCCGGGAAAAGGAGAGGACGGAAAAGATGTGGGAACGGTTTTTTACACCATCAGAATCGGTGAAAAAGAAATGACTTCAAAATTATATATGCCTCATTTGGAACGACTTGATTTTATGAATTTTGTTTCACAGAAAATTATTCAGGATTTAGTGGGAGTTTTGATAAATAATTAAGAGCCAACGAATTTTAATTTTTTTTTAATTAAATTCGAGATAGATTTTCATGCTTTTTGACCTCACTGAAAAAAATATAAATTGTGGAAAATTCAAGACAGATTTTTCAGACCGATAATAAAAAACGTTGGAGAAACGTCCAATGGGGAACCCGTGTTTTCATCTTTGTTGCGGTACTGCTTTTCTTGGCTCTAGGTCTGATGATGACATTGGACAGAAGCCCTAAAATTCCGTTTAAAGAAGATTATAAAGCGGTAATTACAGCGAACAAACCCTTTCTTCAGGAAAATAAAATTTCAAAAGAATATAAAGGTTTCAGAAATTTTATTTCTGAAAAGACAATTCATACCAATCTTGCAAAAATTGAAAAAGCAAGAGCGGAAAGACTTAAGAATCAAAACCGAAACTGGGCTCAATTTCCCGGAGGAATACGTTCTGCATTCTATGTAGCATGGGACCCTCAGTCTCTGATGTCTTTAAAGAGAAACGTTAAGCATATCAATCTGGTTTTCCCTGAATGGTTTTTCCTTGATCCTAAAACAGGTGACCTGAAAACGAACGTTGATCCTGAAGGTTATAAAGTGATCAAAAGAACAGGGGTTGCTGCAATGCCGATCTTAAGCAATAACTTCCAGCAGGAATTCCATTCTGAAGGTCTAGGAAAAGTTTTGAAAAATCCTCAGGAAAGAACAAAGCTGATTCAAAAACTGGTTCAGCAATGTCTTAAATTTAATTTTAAAGGAATCAATATTGACTTTGAGGAAATGAATCTGGATTCTGATGAGAATCTGATTGCCTTCATGAAAGAACTTTCTGATACTTTCAAGCAAAATAAGCTGCTCGTTACAATGGATGTGATGACGGATAATGATGATTATAATATTGAGAAATTAAATCCGTACGTAGATTATTTTGTATTAATGGCTTATGACGAATACTCTGCAGATAGTGATGCCGGACCTATTTCTTCGCAAAAATGGGTAGAAGCCCAAACCGGAAAATTTTTAAAGAAAACATCTCCGAACAAAATAATTTTAGGATTGGGAGCTTATGGTTACGACTGGAGTACCAATAAAGATGATAACAGCTCAGTAACCTATATGCAGGCGATTACAAAAGCCAATGCAAGTAAAGCAGTTATTAATTTTGATGATAATACTTTCAATTTAAACTATTCATATACTGACTCAAAAAACAATACCCATACCGTATTTTTCAATGATGCGGCTTCCATTTTCAATACCATGCGTTTTTCTTCAGAATATCCTTTGGCGGGAACTGCACTTTGGAGATTGGGAAGTGAAGACAGCCGGATATGGAACTTTTATGATAAGGATCTGACTTTTGCGGGGTTGGCAAAATTAAATTTAAAAACGCTGGAAAATGTGAAAGGTCAGACGATGGTCGATTATATTGGTGATGGAGAAGTTCTGGATGTGTTGAATACGCCTCACGATGGAAAAATTGCTGTGGAAATTGATCCAAAAGAAAAAATAATTACCGATGAAAATTACCTGACGTATCCAAGTTCTTATGAAGTGAAAAAATATGGGCAGGCTCCTCAAAAAGAATTGGTATTGACGTTTGATGATGGTCCGGATGAAACCTACACTCCTCAAATCCTGGATGTACTATCTAAATACCATGTTCCGGCAGCATTCTTTTTAGTAGGTCTAAATGCTGAAAAAAACCTTCCTTTGGTTAAAAGAATTTATAGAGAAGGTCATGAAATAGGAAACCATACTTTTACGCACGAAAATGTTGCAAAAGTAAGTCCGGAAAGAGCTTTGCTGGAACTGAAGCTGACAAGACTGCTGATAGAATGTATTACAGGACACAGCACCATTCTTTTCAGAGCGCCGTATAACGCAGATTCTGAGCCTACAACTTCAGAAGAAATAATACCTGTTGCTTTGGCAAGACAGCAAAATTATTTAGACATCGGTGAAAATATCGATCCTGAAGACTGGCAGCCCGGAGTAACAGCGGATGAAATCGTAAAACGTGTAATGGCCGGGATAAAAGCAGAGCGTGGAAACATTATTCTTCTCCACGATGCAGGGGGTGATACCCGTGAAGAAACCGTAAAAGCATTGAAAATCCTGATTCCGGCTTTGCAGAAACAAGGATATCATTTTACCAATCTGGCATCGATTTTACATAAAAATAAAGGAGAGTTGATGCCTGAAGTTCCTAAGACAAGAGCATATTATGTTATGCAGCTAAATCTGGTTCTGGCAACGATTATTTACGGAGTCAGCCACTTTTTGGTAGCACTTTTTACCATCTTTATCGGTTTGGGACTCGTAAGATTGATTATTATGCTGTATTGGGCTTTTAAAGAAAAAAGAAAAGAGAAAAAACTAGGAGAATTTCCGGTTCTGGAAACGTATCCAAAAGTTTCAATCATTGTGCCGGCTTACAATGAGGAGGTAAATATTGTGTCTTCTTTGCATAATTTATTAAAGCAGACCTATCCGAATTTCAATATCATATTAGTTGATGACGGAAGTAAAGATTCTACTTATGAAAAGGCAAAAGAAGTATTTTCTGATCATCCGAAACTGAAGATTTTACGTAAAGCAAATGGGGGAAAAGCAACAGCTCTAAACTTCGGAATTTCTCAAACCGATGCGGAATATGTAGTTTGTATTGACGCCGATACAAAACTGGAACAGAATGCTGTAAAATATTTGATAGCGAGGTTTTTAAACTCGACTCCGGAAGAAAAAATTGCCGCTGTTGCAGGAAACGTAAAAGTTGGAAATACAGTAAACTGGTTAACAAAATGGCAGTCTATAGAATATACAACCAGTCAGAATTTTGACCGATTGGCTTATGCGAATATCAATGCCATCACAGTGATTCCGGGAGCAATTGGAGCGTTCAGAAAATCTGTTGTTGAGGAGGTTGGAGGATATTCTTCTGATACTTTGGCAGAAGATTGTGATATAACCGTAAAAATTTTAAGAAATGGTTATACCGTTGCCAATGAAAATCTTGCGGTTGCCGTAACAGAAGCGCCTGAAACTGTAAAACAGTTTTTAAAACAACGTTTCAGATGGACCTACGGAATCATGCAGATGTTCTGGAAGCAGAGACAGACTTTTCTTAATCCGAAATATAAAGGACTCGGACTTTGGGCAATGCCGAATATATTATTGTTTCAGTATATTATTCCGTTTTTTTCTCCGCTTGCGGATGTTATCATGTTTTTTGGGATTTTATCAGGAAACGGAAGTAAAATATTCAGTTACTATTTAATTTTCCTTTTGGTGGATGCTTCATTGGCTTTTATAGCTTTCATTATGCAGAAAGAAAAACTGGTGAACTTACTATATGTTATTCCGCAACGTTTCGGATACAGATGGTTGATGTATATTGTACTGTTCCGAAGCTTAAGAAGAGCGCTTAAAGGTGAAATGCAGACTTGGGGATTCCTGAAACGCACCGGTAATGTAAAAGAAATTGCAGCTTCTTAATATTTTGTTTTAGAAGCTATTTCCTGCTTTCGCTACTCGCTTTTTCTGGTTTTCGGCGCGGCGGCAAAGCCGCCGCGCCGAAAACCAGAAAAGAGCTCAAACATACCGCTCAATCAGGGCTAGAGTGGTAATTATTAATTTAGAATCAGGAAAAAAATACAAAGTTTTATCATTTTTTTAAGATCAAAACAATGTTTTTTTAATATGATAAATCTCCTTTATTCAGAGTAAAGAATTTAAATGTAAACTTGATCTTAATATTTAATTAAATTTGTTTTCATAAAAAAGTAACAAATTAAAAAAAAGTTACACTTATTGTTAAATTGTAATTAGAAATGAAAAAATTAACGCTTTCTTTGGCTTTATTAGCAGGGATTGCTTCACAAACAGTGAACGCTCAGGCTACAGACAAAGGCTTAGACCTTAGCTTGATGGATAAATCAGTTCGTCCACAAGATGATTTTTATAATTATGTGAGCGGAACTTGGATGAAAACTGCAAAAATCCCTTCCGATAAACCAACTTGGGGAAGTTTCAACAAATTGGCTGATGATACAGACAATAACTCGATGACGATCCTGAACTCTCTTCTGAAAGATAAATTTGCTGACGGAAGCGAAGGGAAAAAAATCCAGGATTTGTATGCTACTTATATGAATATGCAGAAGAGAAATGCTGACGGAATTAAACCTATTCAGGAAAACATCAAGAAAATTGATGCCATTAAAAACCTAAATGACCTTCAGAATTATCTTATTTCTGTAACAAAAGAAGGAGAAAACACACTTTACGGATGGGGAGTTGATGCAGATTTGAAAGACTCCAAAATGAACGCTGTTTATTTGGGGAATCCTTCTCTTGGTTTAGGAAGAGACTACTATCAGAAAGTAAACGAGAAAAATACGGAAGCTCTTGCTGAGTACACAAAATATGTAGCTTCAATGCTAAAAGAATTGGGGTACAAAAATGCTGATGCAGCTGCAAAAGGAATTGTAGATTACGAAAAAAACCTTGCAAAAACGTATCTTACGAACGAGCAGAGCCGTGATAATACCCTTCAGTACAACCCAAGAACAATGGCTGAACTTAAGACATTGGTGAAAGGAGTTGATCTTCCTGCCTATCTTCAAAAAGTTGGAGTAAACACAGATAAAGTAATTATCGGGGAAATCGGTTTCTATAAAGACTTCGATAAATTGATCAATGCTCAAAACCTTCCTGTTATTAAAGACTATCTTAAATTCCACATGATTCACGGAAGTGCTTCTTACCTAAGTGAAAAATTAGGTGATATGAAATTTGCTTTCTATGGTAAATATTTAAGAGGTCAACAAGAACAGAGAGCTTTAAATAAGAGAGGGTATGAATTAATCAACGGAACATTAGGAGAAGCTTTCGGAAAACTTTACGTTGAAAAATATTTCCCTGCTGAAGCAAAAGCTCAGATGGTTGAGTTAATTGATTACCTGAAGAAAAGCTTTGCAGTTCACATCAATGGTTTAACATGGATGTCTTCAACGACGAAGCAAAAAGCAATGGAAAAACTGAATAAGTTTACCGTAAAAGTTGCGTATCCTGACAAATGGAAAGATTACTCTAAATTGAATATTGTTTCTGAAGCTAAAGGAGGAACTTTATACAGCAATCTTCAGAATATTGGTGAATGGCAGTATAATAAAGACTTAGCAAAAATCGGAAAACCGGTTGATAAAACAGAGTGGGGAATGACTCCGCAAACGGTAAATGCTTACTATAACCCGGTTAACAACGAAATCGTATTCCCTGCTGCAATCCTTCAGCCGCCTTTCTTCAATCCTAAAGCAGATGCTGCTGTTAATTTCGGAGGAATCGGTGCAGTTATCGGTCACGAAATGAGCCACGGATTTGATGATTCAGGAGCACAGTTCGATGCAGACGGAAACTTGGTAGACTGGTGGACTCCGGAAGACAAAGCCAACTTCGAAAAAGCGACTAAAGCTCTTGCTGCTCAATATGACAAATATGAGCCTGTAAAAGGAACTTTCGTAAACGGAACATTTACAAACGGTGAAAATATCGCTGATTTAGGTGGAGTAAACATCGCCTACGATGCCCTTCAGATGTATTTGAAAGATAAAGGTAATCCTGGAATGATCAGTGGTTATACACAGGATCAGAGATTCTTCCTGAGTTGGGCAACCGTTTGGAGAACATTATCAAGTGAGAAATACATGGTAAATCAGGTAAAAACAGATCCGCACTCTCCTGGATATTTCAGAAGTTTCGGACCTATCATCAATGTTGATGCATTCTACAAAGCATTCGACGTGAAGCAGGGAGACAAACTATACAAAGCTCCTGCAGACAGAATTAAAATCTGGTAATTGTTACAAAACTATAGCAAAACCGTTCAGAAATGAGCGGTTTTTTGTTTTAATAATTAAATAGATGCTTCGACAAGCTCAGCATGACACCGCTAAAAATGCATTGTTAAAAATATATAGATTAGTATTAGAAATGTCATGCTGAGCTTGTCGAAGTATCTAACTCATGACTCATAATTTATAACTTTTAGCTATCCATCAAAATTCGTATATTTGATAAGTTTGTGTACAATCAAAAATTATCTTTAATGAAAAAGCTAAATATTGGAATACTTGCCTTTTCGGGTTTGGTATTTTTAAATTCGTGTGGAACGACAAAGACTGCTGAAACTCAAAAACCAGAAACAATGAAAGACGTTGTTGTAGAACAGGTGAAAAAAGAGGAAGTAAAAGAAGAAGGACTCAATTTATCTTATATGGATAAAACGGTGCGTCCGCAGGATGATTTTTTTAGCTATGTGAACGGAAATTGGGTGAAAACGACTCAGATTCCTTCAGATAAAGCGAGTTGGGGTTCTTTCAATGCGTTGAGAGAAAATGTAGATGATGCTTCTTTGGATATTTTAAACAAAATTTTATCCGAATCCTATCCTGCAGGCTCCGAAGGCCAGAAAATCCAGAATCTGTATGCTTCTTTTATGGATACAAGTAAAAGAAATGCAGAAGGATTAGCTCCTATTAAAGGAGATTTGGCAAAAATTGACGCCATCAAAAACCTTAATGATCTTCAGAAATATCTGCTAGAAGCAACAAAATTAGGAGATAATTCTTTCTACGGATGGAGAGTTGGTGCAGATATGAAGAATTCTAATATGAATGCAGTTTATCTTGGCGGTCCGGATCTAGGTTTGGGAAGAGATTACTATCAGAAAGTAAACGAAGCCAACACAAAAACCTTGGCAGAGTACCAGTCTTATGTTGGGAAATTATTCGGAGTTTTGGGATATAAAAATTCTGAATCAGCTGCGAAAAATGTCGTTGATTTTGAAAAACAATTAGCTAATTATTTACTGACACTTGAGCAGAACAGAGATGCCAATTTAAGATACAATCCAAAAAATGTATCAGAATTACCTGCTTTGGTAAAAAATGTAAACCTTCCTAAATACTTAAAAGAAGCCGGTGTAAATACAGACAGAGTAATCATTGGTGAATTGAAGTATTATCAAAATATGGATTCGTTCCTGACGCAAAAGAATCTTCCGTTGTTAAAAGATTATCTCAAATACCACTTAATAAATGGTAACGCGAGTAATCTGGATGAAAACTTGGAACAAATCAGATTCGATTTCTACTCTAAATATCTTCAGGGACAGAAAGAACAGCGCCCGATGAACAAAAGAGGTCTTTCTCTGGTAAACAGTGTTCTGGGTGAAGCCTTCGGAAAATTATATGTTGAAAAATATTTTACACCTGAAGCAAAAGCTCAGATGGAAACATATATCGACTATATTTTGAAGTCGTTCAAGCAGCATATCAATGATATGGATTGGATGTCTCCGGAAACAAAAGTAAAGGCTCAGGAAAAACTGTCAAAATTCACTGTGAAAATTGCTTATCCGGATAAATGGAAAGACTATACCCAGTTGAAGGTGGAATCTCCAAAAACGGGGGCAACTTTATATTCCAATCTTCAGAATGTTTCCGCTTGGCAATATCAGAGAAATCTGGACAAAGTAGGAAAACCGGTTGACAAAACAGAATGGGGAATGACGCCGCAAACTGTAAATGCATACTATAGCGGATCTAATAACGAAATCGTTTTCCCTGCAGCCATCCTGCAGCCGCCTTTCTACAATCCTAAAGCAGATGCAGCCGTTAATTTTGGTGGAATTGGTGCAGTTATCGGTCACGAAATTTCTCACGGATTTGACGACAGTGGTTCAAGATTCGATGGAGATGGTAACTTAAATAACTGGTGGACGGATGCAGACCGTAAAAACTTTGACGCCAAAGTAGGGCAGTTGGCAGCACAGTACAGCAGCTACGAACCGGTAAAAGGAAGCTTTGTGAACGGGAAATTTACAAGTGGAGAAAATATCGGAGACTTGGGAGGTGTTGCCGTTGCGTATGATGCATTGCAAATGTATCTTAAAGATAAGGGAAATCCTGGATTAATCAGCGGTTTCACTCAGGATCAGAGATTTTTCATGAGCTGGGCAACAGTTTGGAGAACAAAGGCAACAGACCAGTACATGGTGAACCAGGTAAAAACAGATCCACACTCGCCGGGAGTTTTCAGGGCATTTGGTCCACTGGTAAATCAGGATGCATTTATTAAAGCATTTGATATAAAACCGGGAGATAAAATGTATAAAGCTCCTCAGGACAGAATAAAAATTTGGTAACATAGCCAAGAAATTGTTAGAAAGAAAAACGCATCAGAAATGATGCGTTTTTTGTTTATTTTTCATAGTTTAGTGATTTTGTAAAGTGGTAATAATAAGATACTTATTTGTAGGCGATATTAAATATTTCAATAAAAAATCTTAACAAAATTTTGTATGTTACAGTTTTTTTTTAAATTTAAACATTGGATTGGACATTTGTTTGATTCAGACAAAACCAATTCACACCAAAACAAAAAATCTCAAAATATTAATAATATGGCAATGTTTAATTATGGTGTTGGCGGCAACGAGGTAAAAGTAGACGCTAATGAAGCTATTCAGGAAATACAAGAAAATAAGTCTCTGATAGTAAGCCAACTTACAACAGAAGAATCTTATACCCCTGAAATTGTAACAGGATTAAAAACAGTGGAAGACGTCTTCAAACATTTCCAACCTTCTGTGAATGTACAGCATGAAACGGAAGAAGGTAATGTAGTGGAAGAGGAATTCCGTTTTCAAAATCTTGCGGATTTCACTCCCAAAAATCTTATTCAGAAATCAGATTATTTGCAGCAGCTAAGTATGGAGCAGGAGCAATATAATAAAATTGTTCGTCAGCTAAAGACGAATAAGATTCTGCGTAATATGTTGGAAAATGAGCAGACAAGAGCTGCTTTTGTGGAAGTGTTAAAAGAGGTGGCACAAGAACTTGAAAAATAATTTTAAAGACGTTACATTACATCATGGATAGTAAATTACAGGCAGCTGAAAGCCAACAACAAGGACAACAGCAACACGCAGGACAGCCGAAAGGAAATCCTCTTGCCGAACTGAATAAAATAGGAGGTTTCGGTTTTGTTGAATCTGTTGTGGATGGCATTGCCAATATGAACCCTACAAGAAAAGCTAGGAAAGAAATCTTCCTTAATGATAGCAATAAAGGAGAAGAAAGAAAAGAACTTCTGCAAAAGATCAATCTCTGGATCAATCTTTTAGAAGGCAATGAATCTGCTGATAAAATGGCAGAAACCTGCAAAAACAAAGCACAGCAGGCAGATCAGAATTTAAAGACCAATCTGAAAAATACATTGGATGCTGTTCGCTTATTAGAAACGAATTACAGAACCGTAGCTCAATTTTACAAAAATACAGAACTTGATAAAGTAGACAATGTAAGTATTGTAAATGCAAGCTTAGACCAGGTTTCGGATTTGGATAATCCTTTATTTATAGATGCTATTGCTGAAGAATTCAAGAATTATTACGACCGTTTAGATCTAAGAGATAATTACTCAATTTTGGCGATTCCTGGTTACTTAGGATCCAATAAAGTGATCGAAAAATGGGCGAAAATCTGTAATGAAAACAAAGTAATGATGGTTACGGATTTTGCAAACCTTGATAAACCGGACGATGTGGTAGACTTATTCCATTCGGCAAACCTTACAGGAGGAGAATTGCACAGGAGTAACGTGATTATGACGTGTAACTGGCTTGTTGGTCGAGGAAAAGCAGAAGAAGTAGGAGAAGAGGAAAATGTAGAACTTCCGCCTTCCACTTCATTAGCTGGAAAAATACATAAAACTTTGATGTCGCAGGTTGCAGCAGGTAAAAAACATGGGAACATTAATGAAGTGGATGCTGTAAAATTCGAACTGAAGAAAAGCGAAATTTCCCAGCTGGAAAAAATGGGATTGGTTCCTATGGTGAATGAATACGGGAAGATCATGGCTTTCTCGGCAAAAACATTATTTACAGGAGATAATATAGGGCTTCAGACCTATTCGGTAGTTCGTGTATTTGATTATGTAACCAAAGTTTTGCTGGATTTCCTAAACAGAAGAGCTTTTGAAAACTGGAATGCAAGAAATGAAGACGATCTGAGAAGACAGATTGTAACCTTCCTTGATGGTATCAAAGGACCGGATAAGCTGATTGAGAAATTTAAGATTGTTCGTTTCGAACAGGATAAAGTAAACAAAGACAGAGTTTGGTTAGATATTCGTTTGACACCTTATTTCCCTACAAAAAGTTTCGTTATTAAACTAGACGGACACAAAGGAGATGATGGAAACGAATGGGATGCTGAATATTCACAAGAATAAACAACAACACTTCTTAATAAATAATTAATGAAAAACCGATGCTGTTCAAACATCGGTTTTTCTATACCAATCACCAAAAGCAAAAATAAATATGAAAGTGAAAATGATGATCTTTCTATCCCTGTTTTTCATAATAAGCTGCGAAGAAAAACGACCTCAAATAGAACATAAAATTGATCTTTTTGCAGACGAAAGGCAGGAAGGTAAAGCTTATGTAATGAATGCGGACGAATGTTTCAGTGCAAGTGAAGTTGTGATTTCAACTTCAAAAATACAGCTTACAGATAGTTCTTCCGGTCGTGGAAAGGCGGTTTTTATTTATAAGGTCGATTCAGGAAATGTAATAAAAACGACTAAAGACTCGGTAATTAGCTTTCCTTTGCAGTTTCTGGCGAATCAGAAGTTAAAATTAAAAAAAGACTCTTCCGTATATGTTTATCTTAAAAAACTTGAAGGTTTTCGCTTTATTGCAGAAGAAAAACATCTTAAATATCAGTGGGTGAAAGGAGCTTCCGTTTTTGAAGTGAAAAAATAAAGTATCTTTGCATTATTAGCAGATGCTTCGGCTTCGCTCAGCATGACAATTCTAATACTAACTGCTTTAAGTCTGCAATC
Source organism: Candidatus Chryseobacterium colombiense (assembly GCA_029203185.1). Classification (NCBI taxonomy): domain Bacteria; kingdom Pseudomonadati; phylum Bacteroidota; class Flavobacteriia; order Flavobacteriales; family Weeksellaceae; genus Chryseobacterium; species Candidatus Chryseobacterium colombiense. The sequence goes on from CP119310.1 coordinate 4,130,339, forward strand.
TATTTTTAGCGATGTCATGCTGAGCGAAGCCGAAGCATCTCTGCAGAAAATATTTCCTCAAAATTTAAGTAAACAGTTTTTGAAAAATACAGAGACACCAGGTTTCAAACATATAGGTAACGCACTTCTTCACTGGTACAAAAACAATGCACGTGATTTGCCTTTCAGGCAGACAAAAGATCCCTATAAAATCTGGATCTGCGAGATTGTTTTTCAACAGACGAGAATTAATCAGGGACTCAATCATTACAACAATTTTATCAAAAGATTTCCGGATGTAAAGACATTGGCAGAAGCTGATGAAGATGAGGTTTTGCTACACTGGAAAGGATTGGGATATTATTCAAGAGCAATTAATATTCATAAAGCTGCAAAGCAGATCATGACCTACTATAACGGCTCCTTTCCTTCTGAGTACGAAGAAATCCTAAAACTGAAAGGCGTTGGAAAATATACTGCAGCAGCAGTTTCAAGTATCTGTTTTAATGGGAAAATGCCTGCTGTTGATGGTAATTTTTACCGAGTTCTGAGCCGGTTTTTTGCAGACGATTTCGATATTTCCAATTCAAGAGCTTTCAGTTACTTTTCGGAATTAGCAGCTTTAATTATGCCTGAAAATGTTGGTGATTTCAATCAGGCGATGATGGATTTGGGTTCAGAAATCTGTAAACCTAAAAATCCTCTTTGTGATGAATGTCCGCTTCATGAAAATTGTCTGGCTTTTTCTTTGCAGAAGACCTCATATTTCCCTGTTAAAACAAAAAAAGTAAAGGCAGAAGATCTTCAGCTTACTTATTATTTTGTTCACAGAAATGGTCAGTTTTTAATTCAGCAAAGAAAAGACGATTTTATTTGGAAAAAGCTGTTTGAATTTCCGCCTGTAATTTCCGATGAATTAATACCGTTTATTAAAAGCGTAAAAACAGTCAATCATAAACTGACGCACAAGAATTTAAGCATAGAAATTTTTAATGTTGAGGTAGATTCGGAGGAAGTCTGGAAAAATTTTACTGCTGAAAATGATTTCATTGTAACCGATGTTGAGGGTTCTCACGAAAGATCTTTTCCGAAACCTTTGGAGAATTATATACAAAGTTATGATACAGCGTATAAAATTCTATAATTAAACGTCTGTCTGTTATTCTGACGAAGCAAGAAGCTATTTATATAATTGGAAGAGATTCTTCACTCCACTTCGTTCCGTTCAGAATGACAAAACTCAATCTCAGTTTCAAAACGTATTGAGATGCTGAAATTTGTCTTTCAAAATCTGAAATCTAATTTGTACTTTTGCAAAATGATTAAAAACATCATTTTTATTTTTATAGCCTTAGTTTTAGTGTCTTGCGGAAAAGACTCTGTTCCCAAGCCTTATGGAGAACTTCGTCTGGAATATCCTGCTCCAAAATATCAGAAATTTGAGAGCAATTGCGCATACACTTTTGAATACTCAGATTTTGCTAAAATTACAGATGCCAAAAAACCATGTTGGTATTATCTGAACTATCCTAAAATGAAGGCTAAAGTATTTATTACCTATTTTCCGATCAAAAATGATTTCGTAGATCATCTGAAAGAAGCTGAGAAAATGGTATATGAGCATACGGTGAAAGCCAGCTCAATCGATACAAAATCATTCGAATATCCTGATAAAAAAGTCTTTGGTAATTTTTATGAACTGAAAGGGCAGAGTGCTTCCAACCTGCAGTTTTATATTACAGACAGCACAAGACATTTTGTAACGGGATATCTTTACTTTAATACAAGACCAAAACCAGACTCATTGGCTCCGGCTGTCAACTATATCAAACAGGATATGAAGCATTTGCTGGATACCTTTGAATGGAAAAATTAAAATTCTTAAAATTTACATTAAAACATATATGAAACTTTTAGTTGTAGGAAGTGTTGCATTTGATGCAATTGAAACACCATTTGGTAAAACAGATAAAATCTTAGGAGGTGCAGCCACTTATATCGGAATCACATCGTCTATCTTAGGAGTGAAATCCGGAATCGTTTCTGTAGTAGGAGGAGATTTTCCGCAGGAATATCTTGATATGTTTACAGACAGAGATGTAAATATTGAAGGAATTGAAATCGTAAAAGAAGGAAAAACATTCTTCTGGGCAGGAAAATACCATAATGATCTGAACACAAGAGATACATTAGCTACTGAAGTCAACGTTTTAGAGAACTTTGATCCGAAAATTCCGGATTCTATGCAGGATGCTGAGATTTTGCTGTTAGGAAACCTTCATCCGGGAGTTCAGTTGTCTGTTCTTGAAAAAATGAACAAACGTCCGCAACTTGTTATTCTTGATACCATGAATTTCTGGATGGATACAGCTTGGGATATTTTGATGGATATGATTGCTAAAACTGATGTAATCACTATTAATGATGAAGAAGCAAGACAACTTTCAGGAGAATATTCTTTGGTGAAAGCTGCTAAAAAAATCCATACCATGGGGCCGAAATATGTGATCATTAAAAAAGGAGAGCACGGAGCTTTACTTTTCCATGATAATAACGTTTTTGCCATTCCTGCATTACCTTTAGAAGAAGTTTTTGATCCAACAGGAGCGGGAGATACTTTTGCAGGAGGTTTTGCTGCTTATCTTGCTAAAAAAGGTAAAATTGATTTTGAAACTATGAAGTCTGCATTAATCGTAGGATCTGCAATGGCGTCATTTACCGTTGAGAAATTCGGAACGGAAAGAATTCAGGAAGTGGAAGAATCTGATATGTTCAGCCGATTGAGACAATTCAAAGAATTGACAACTTTTGATGTTGAACTACAATAAATAAAGCTTTTTAAGAAATATTTATAATAAAAAATTTAGTCTAATTGATTAAGAATTCTAAATTTGCAACTTGTTTAAAATAGTAAAATGATAAATAAACTAAAAATCACTTTTCTTTTTGGGATTTTCATGCTGATTTTTTCTGCTAACATAAATGCTCAGCTAAAGAAGGGACAGTTAGTAGACGGTATTTCAGCGGTAATAGGAGATGAAATTGTTCTAGAATCTGATGTAGAAGAGCAAATGAATTATGGAAAGCAACAGGGAATTTCCAATGTAAACAAATGTGAGTTTTTGGAAAACTTAATTAATAACAAACTTTTAGTATATCAGGCTAAAAGAGATACGTTAATTGAGAACCGTTCTGCATCTATAAAAGAAGGTGCAAATGCGAAATATCAGCAGTTACTTTCTCAGTTTCCGGACGAAAAAACGATGTTGGCAGCTTATAAGTTCAGAAATGCTTATGAAATGAAGAATACGATCGAGAAAATTGATACCGATCAGTATTACGGACAGGCTAAATATCAGAGAATTACAGAAAAAGCTGACGTTACTCCAAATGAAGTAACAGACTTCTACAATATGTACAAGACACAATTGCCGGAAATTAAAGACGAAGTGTCTTTAGGGCAAATCATGATGTACCCTAAATTGACGGAAGCTCATAAGCAAGAATTAATCAATAGACTAAAAAAAGTAAAACAGGATATTCTTGGAGGTGAAAGCTTTGAGAGCCAGGCAAGAATTTATTCAGAAGACGAAGGTTCTGCAGTAAACGGAGGTTTGATGAAGAACATTTATAAAGGTCAGATGGTAAAGCCTTTCGAAGCAGCAGCATTAAACCTGCAGGAAGGTGAGATCTCAGACCCGATAGAATCTGAATTTGGTTACCACATTATCCAACTGGTGAAAAAGACAGGGAAAATGTATGATGCAAGACACATCTTGTTGATGGGTACTCCTACAGACGAGGAAATCAAGACTGCTAAAAAGAAACTGGATAGTATCAGAACCCTTATTGTGGATGGAAAAATCAGCTTTAAAGATGCGGCATTCAGATTTTCAGATGATAAGAGAACTAAATTCAACGGAGGGTTAGTTCCTGGAGCAGACGGTTCAAGTAAAATTGAAAGAGAAAGTATCCCGGGAACCATTACTTACGAGTTGGCAGGTCTTAAAAAAGGAGATATTACAACAGCTTTTGAAGATGCAGAAAACAAAAGAAAAGTTGTGAAAATCATCAAGATTGAAGATGAAATTCCTTCTCACAAGATTACCTTAGAAACAGATTACGACAGGATAAAGCAGTTAGCTCTCAATAAAAAGAAAAATGAAATGATCGAAAAGTATGTGAATTCAAAACTGCCGACTACATTTATTTCGATTGATGGCCGATATGATTCTTGTAGTTTCAAAGGAAACTGGAAAAAAGAATCCCTTAAAAAATAAATAAAAAACCTTCAGAATTTTCTGAAGGTTTTTTTATGTCTGAATATCTTACTTTTGATATAAATAATAAAAGATGGATTACGACTTTTATAAAAGAACATTTCAGGAAATAATAAAAGATATTCCACGAAAACAGTTTGAAGACGCAGGCTTGGAATTATCAGTTCATGAAGTGATGGACTCAATTGCTTTGAAAATTTATAAACCGGCATGGTCTAATGATTTGCAATCTCCGCTAACTTCAAAAAGCAGAATATTTTTTTCAGTATGGATAAATGATAAAACGAATAAAGAAGAAAAGCTGTACTATAATATTCATGCTTTGAAGCTTCGTGAATTGAAAGGTTATCAAATAACGAGTAGAGATTTTGCTGAAAAATTTAGAAACAGATTTATTGAAAACCAAAAAGATTGGGAAAATGTAAGAATAGATTTTGGGCCGTTAACGTTAATGGAAGGGTGGATAAATCTGAATGCCGAAACCATTCATAATGATATAATTGATCTGTCTGAAAAATTTCTAAAAATAAGCCCCATTATTGATGAGACTTTAAAAACATTTTAATCTTTACAGAGCTTTATTTGAAATGATTTTTCATATTTTTTATTCATGGAAAACAACTGTTTTTAGTATTTTTACAAGATGAGTAACTTTATAGATTTCAATTCAGCTAAAAAACTTCATGAAATGCAGCAGAGTCAAAATAGAATCACGCAACTTTTTGATATACAATATCCTATTATTCAGGCAGGAATGATTTGGCATTCCGGATGGAGATTGGCTTCCGCGGTTTCTAATTGTGGTGGTTTAGGATTAATAGGCGCGGGAAGTATGTATCCGGATGTTTTAAGAGAAAACATCCAGAAATGTAAACAGGCTACAGATAAACCTTTTGGAGTAAATGTACCTATGCTGTATCCGAATCTGGATGAAGTGATTCAGATTATTTTGGAAGAAGGGGTAAAGATTGTATTTACTTCCGCAGGAAATCCGAAAACTTATACAGAAACCCTTCAGAAAGAAGGTTTAAAAGTAGCTCACGTAGTTTCTTCTACCAAATTTGCAATGAAATGTGAAGATGCAGGCGTGGATGCAATAGTAGCCGAAGGTTTTGAAGCAGGAGGTCACAACGGAAGAGATGAAACCACTACATTTTGTTTAATTCCCAACGTAAAAAAGCATATTTCCAAGCCATTAATTGCTGCAGGAGGAATTGCATTAGGTTCTCAGATAAAGGCCGCCATGATTCTCGGTGCAGATGGGGTTCAGATCGGTTCCCGTTTTGCAGCAACTGTAGAAGCAAGTGCTCATGAAAACTGGAAACGAAAAATCACCGAACTCAAGGAAGGAGATACTCATTTAACATTAAAAGAACTGGCACCTGTAAGGATGGTTAAAAATAAGTTCTTTAATGAATTGGAAGAGATTTACAACGTAGGAAGAAATAAAGAATCTTTAATCGCTTCTCTAGGTCGCGCAAGAGCTAAGAAAGGGATGTTCGAAGGAGATATGGAAGATGGAGAGTTGGAAATCGGGCAGGTTTCAGCTTTAATTGATGATATTCTTCCGGTAGATACTGTTTTCAGAAATTTATTAAAGGAATTTGAAGCAGCACATAATCCAAGCTTATAAAAGCAATCAAATAGTAGTTATTTAAATAACAAAATGCATAAAAATTTTAACCATTAAGAACTTTAGAGCATTAAGATTAGCCTACTATTCTAGAAGATCTATGGATTTCTATCTTAACTCTGCTTAAAATTTAATTCTCCTTATGGTTAAAATAAAATTTAAAGTTTCTAAATAAATGGAAGGGAAAATAGTTGATGTAAACGGTAAAAAACTTTATATAGAATATCAGAATTCATTTCAAAATAAACCTACCATTGTCTTTTTACACGATTCTTTAGGATCTGCACAGCTTTGGAGGGATTTTCCTTCAAAATTATCCGAAGCTACTCAATGCAACGTTCTTGTCTATGATCGTTTGGGATACGGAAAGTCTTTTCCGATGCCTACTCACGAAAGAGAAAACAATTATATGGAGATCGAAGCGGATATTCTGAATGATATTTTAAATAAATTCAATATCAATGATGTCATTCTTTTCGGGCACAGTGACGGAGGTACGATTGCATTGATTACCGCCTCAAAATACCCTGAAAAAATAAAAGCTGTCATTTGTGAAGCCGGACATATTTTCGTGGAAGAGGTAACCGTAAAAGGAGTAAAAGATGCTTTGGAAGCTTATCAAACAACCAATCTTCCGGAACGTTTGCAGAAATATCATGGTGATAAAGTTCCGATGATGGTAAAAGCATGGACGGAAATCTGGCTGAGCGAAAAATTCAGAAGCTGGAATATTGAGTATCTGCTGAAAAATATTAAAAGTCCGCTGCTTTTTATTCAGGGAGAAGCCGATGAATACGGAACATTAGATCAGGTGGAAAAAACCATTTCGCAGGTAAGCGGAAGCGCAGAAAAATTGATCATTCCCAATATCGGGCACACTCCACATAAAGAAACTCCGGATGTTGTTTTGAATAAAGCAGCTGAATTTATTAAACAACAAATAGAAATTTAAGAATGTAAAGCTTCTCTGAGGCAATCAGGAATAACAAAAGCGGGCTTTAGCCCGCTTAATTTTTTATGAACAAAACTTATTAAAGCTGCTTGCCATTCTGAAAGAAGCGAAGCGTATTGAAGAATCTTATGATTAAATGGATTCTTCACTTTAGGAAGACTGTATCATAGAAATTTTCCAATTTCCCACTCAATATTCTTCTTCGCCTGTTCCTCATACTTTTCTCTGAAATAATCTGTTTTAAAAATCTTTTCCATAGCTAAAAAATGTTTCAAAACCTTTCTTCTTCCCGGTTTATACAGAAGGTCTGGATAAATAGAATATTCCTTTCGAATCTTTTTAGTGTAATCCATATATGTTTCCAAATCCTTTCCAAGAATAGAAAGATCAGCATCCAAAAGATAATCAACGTCTATATCATTAGAACTTAGATGAGCTTTGGTAGCTAAAATTTGTCGGTAGATTTCAGAAATATCTATTTCATTGATGTTGAGTTCTCGAAGCCTTACTTTTGCAAAATCTGCACTTTTCTCTTCATTAGATTTTGACGAAGCATCATAAATGACATCATGATAAAAGACACTGAACGAAATATTGGGATAATTTGAAATTTTGTCCTTTACCTCATCAAGCTCAGAGAACATACTTTCCAGATGTTCAAGATTGTGATAATGTCTGCCTTTCTGAGAATAATTTATTTCAATCTCGGACCATAGTTTTTCGACAAGCTTTTGATCTTGGGTAAACTGCAGGCCATTTTCTGAAAACCTTTCTTTCAAATTCATGCTAAGATTTTTATATAAAAAAAGGAACTTTAAAAAGTTCCTTGATTTGCTTCGATCGTTGCTTTCAGGTCTGCCCAACCGCCACCATTGTAGCCGTCTTTCAAACCTTGAGCATTTAAATATTCTAATGCTTTTCCGCTTCTGTTTCCGCTTCTGCAGAATAGGATAACCGGTTTCTCGATAGAAAGAATTTCATCCTGTCTGTCTTCTACTTCTCCCAATGGGATATTGGTAGCACCATCAATATTTCCGTCCATTTCCAGTTCCATAGGTTCACGAACGTCGATCAATTCATAATTTCCTGATTTTATTACTTCTGCTAAAGACATAATTACTAATATTTTAGAGTTAAAAAAATTACAATGGATTCCTTGAAAGATATCTACCTTTGCATAAGAATCCAAAGCCTAAACAAATTTATAAAATAATCTTAGTTTTGCAATGCGAAATTATGAATTCAACTGCCGAAAAATATTCACAGCTTATTAAAGCCAAAGCTAAAAGTTTTGGATTCCAGAATTGTGGAATTTCGAAAGCAGATTTCCTCGAAGAAGAGGCATCCCGCCTGGAAAAATGGCTAAAGAATGATTTTCATGGCGAGATGAAATACATGGAAAATCATTTCGATAAAAGACTGGATCCGAGATTGTTGGTAGAAGGTTCAAAATCTGTCATTTCACTTTCGTATAATTATTTTCCCGAAGAGAAAATTTCTGCACTGGAGAATTTCAAGATTTCAAAATATGCTTATGCAGAAGATTATCATGAAGTGATTAAAGAAATTCTTCGCGAAATGGTGTCTGAGCTCCAGGAAGAGATCGGAGAATTCGGATTTCGTGTTTTTGTAGATTCGGCACCCGTTTTGGAAAGAAGCTGGGCCAGGAAATCAGGAATAGGATGGGTAGGAAAGAACGCGAATCTGATTACCAAGCAAAGCGGTTCTTTTTACTTTTTGGCAGAAATCATCTGTGATCTAGAGCTTATACCGGATCATCCGGTAACCGATCATTGCGGAAGCTGTAGAAAATGCATTGATGCCTGTCCTACCAACGCCATTATTTCTGAAAAAATTATTGACGGAAGCAAATGTATTTCGTATGCAACCATAGAACTGAAAAACGAAATTCCGGATTATTTCAAAGATAAGATGGATGACTGGATGTTCGGCTGTGACGTTTGTCAGGATGTTTGTCCCTGGAACAGGTTTTCGGCTCCCAATAAACAAAGCAGGTTTCAGCCAAATGAAGCTTTAAAAAACTTTAAAAAAGGAGAATGGAAAGAACTGACCCAGGAATTATTCTCCGAAATCTTCAGAAAATCTCCTGTAAAGAGAACAAAATTCGCAGGTTTGAAAAGAAATATTGAGTTTTTAGACCCTTCCAAAGAGAAAAAATAGACTGTTTTTTGGTGACAAATCCTCACCTGGAATTATGGAGTTCCAAAGCAAGGAGAGAAAATCGGCCATACCTTAAAATTTCAGTCTTTAAGGAGGAAGAGGTTTATTGAAGAAAAAGTGCTTCCAATAAAGAAAAAATTGACTTCCGGGAGATTGGATCTCACCAAAAATCAACGTCTTTTTTGTACTCTTTTAGGGGCAACTTTTACTCTAATTTTAAATCTCTTTTGGGATTTGGAAGTTTTGTGCATATTTGTGATATTTTGTTACTTAAATTTAATAAAAATTTGATTTAAAAACAAATATTTTCATTAAACTTGATTGTTAAATTTCATTAATATAAAACATGAATGTAAAAAAAATGCTGATCCTGCTATTAAAGATATTAGGTACTGTTTTAGGGGTTGTTATTCTCTATGTTGTGTTGGGCTATCTTCTGCCTTTCATTGAAGTCTCTGCAAAAGACGACGGGCAAAAGAAAGAGATCCCGGTGTATATCTATACCAACGGCGTTCATACAGATATTGTAATGCCGGTAAAGAATGATCTGCAGGATTGGAGTCTGAAGCTTCCATTTAATAATATAAGGTCTAAGAAAACGGATTATAATTATATTGGAGTAGGATGGGGAGACAAAGGCTTTTATCTTGATACTCCTACTTGGGCGGATCTGAAGTTTTCCACAGCTTTTAAAGCTGCATTCTGGTTAAGCGAGTCTGCCATGCACTGTACATATTACAGAGAAATGAAGGAAGGGGAAGATTGTAAGAAGATTATGATCAGCAGAAGCCAGTATCAGAAATTAGTACAATTTGTTGAAAATAAGTTTGATCAGGATCAAAACGGGAAATTTATTTTGATTCCTACCAATGCGATGTATGGCGATAATGATGCCTTTTATGATGCTAAAGGTACGTATAGCTTTCTGTATACCTGCAATACCTGGGCAAATGACGCTCTGAAAGCCGCCGAACAAAAAGCTGCTTTCTGGACTCCTTCGGATTACGGAATATTTTTACATTATAAATAAGTAGACATAATAAATGCTTCCATCTCTGGAAGCATTTTTAGTATTATATTGATTTTTCTATTTTTTACAGTTCATCTTCAAGGATGGCTACGATTTTATCAATAACGTCCTGCTTATTTACTTTCTTTTGATAAGTGGGCTTTGGTTCTGCAACAATATTTTGTTGTTTTTTATCAAACAGAGCATATAGGTCCAAATCTGGATGGGTTTCAATATACCATGCTAAAAAATTAAGAGGCATTGCATTTTTCCCAGAGAAATAAAGTTGGATAGATTGCGGTGTCACGCCATAAGCAGTGGCGATATCCTTCATGGTTTCTCCCTTTTCTTTGCTGTATTCTCGTATCTTCTGGTATATTTTCATATTGAATAATTTTTTTTTAATCAAAACAACTATATATTGTAAAAACAATGAATTATTGTTTATTTTGATATATAATTGTATATTTGTCTTGCAAATTAATTTGCGATGAGACACAAAATTACGAAAAAAGGTTAAACAAAATTATTTCATTCATGGGCAAATTGGAGACCGCTCCCGATCAGAAGACGATTGATGAGAAGTATGATTTCATTGAACGATGGTTACCGGCACATTATACAACTTCAGTGAATATTATTTTAAAAGAAGATGTAAGAAAACCTGCATATATAAGGAAGGTGAAAAAAGAAAGGATCTCTGACCAAAAAATTCTCGATGCATTATACAAAGTAGCACTGCTCAATAAACTGCAGGTGGAAACCTGAAGATGTATACAATCTGCAATCTTACCAATAAATATTGATTTCAGAATACTGCTTATTTATTGATACTCAAAATCTAAAAAAATCTAAAATCTTTGCATGGTATGGCTATTAATTGTAACCATACCGTGCATGTATATTCAGCTTCAATTTAAACACAATATGAATTATGAAAAAAAACTATGTTATCATTACAGAGTGTTTCAAATGCGGAACACGCTATGAAAATCATTTTACCGCATCACCATGCTGCAAATCGATTATGATGAAAGTAAATACAAACGGAGAGCGTACAACAATTACTTATTTGAATTCATTTATTATTCCTAAGCCGGATCCGGTAAAAAAATAGGGCGAAAAGTAAATGAACTTAACTTATATAATAAAATCACGAATTAATTGTTCTTAAATATAATTTAATATGAAAAATAGAAAATTGATGAAATTTGTAAAAAAATTTAGCCATTTGATAGGTAAAACAAAGAGTGAAATTATTTCAAAATTCGGAAATAGCTATGTATATTCAGATCATGGTTTGTATTATACCCTCAATCGGACATGGTTTACGAAAGGAATAACCTTGTCGGTAAAATTTGACGGACAGGAAAGAGTAGAGAAAATTGATGTTTTGGAAAATGATAAAGCAATACTTCCTTATCTCTTTAGTTTATCTGATTCAAATAATCAGTATAAAATTTTTGAAAGAATTCAGCAGAATAAAGAAGAGCTAAGCCAAGCGGTATAAAGAATGGTAAAAATCTTTATTTTTTAATTAAAACAAAACCTCTTAATATTGGGTTTTTGAAATCAAAGGCTGTTTCAATTTGAAACAGCCTTTGTTGTGTTGGTTAGGTTTAAAAAATGTTGTTTTTACATGGTGAAAAGGAAATTATTTAGAATAATAACGCACTAAAAAATACTCCAAAGTTATTCTCATTATGCTTAACTGGGCCATACCAGTCGAAGTTAGGGACAAGACCAAAGGTAAACTCCTTATGGGTGATTCCGGCTCTGAGCATGAGTTTTTGCAATGGTAGAAATTACTTTTACTATTTGTTTTACATACTTTCAAACGATATTAAATGTTTATATATTTAAACAAATTTTTATCAATGCCAACGCCTCAAGATATTCAGAAAATTTTCGCCCCTTATTACAACGCTGAAACCAATATCTGGGAGCGCTTTTCGGAAAAAATAGCGGTCAGAGAATTTCAGAAAAATGAGGTCATAAAAGATTATCAGGGTGTAGAAAAATATTTGAATATTGTAGCCAAAGGTTCTGTAGGCTTATTCGTTTGGAACGGAAAGAAAGACATCTGCATCAATTTACTGTATGAAAACAGTTTTATGAGTGATTATTTTTCTTTCCTCAAGCAGCAGCCTTCAGGCATTAAAACACAGGCATTGGAAGACTGTACTTTATGGTCGATCAGTTATCCTGATCTTAATGAGCTCTATTCCCGTAATGAAACAGGATTAAGGATCGGAAAAGCGATTCCCGAAATATTGTTCCTGCGAAAACAACAGGATCAGATTAATCTTCTGACATTAAGTCCGGAAGAACGTTATCTCAACCTCATCAGCCAGCGTCCCGAAATTTTCCAGCGTACACCTCTTAAAATAATCGCTTCTTACCTTGGATTAACAGCCGAAAGTCTTAGCCGCCTCAGAAAAAGAGTTACCGGAAAGTAAAACTTACCCATCGTCAAGTGGATTTGGCTTTCTTATAATTAATTTTGGATAATCTAATTCAAAAAATATGAAAGAAAGAAAACTACTTTGGAGCATTATTGTTTTTTATGCTATTGCCATTCTGTTTCGCTTTTTGGCGGTGAAAACCAATTTGTTCGACTTTACCGATAACGAATTTATAAAAATTTTACTCCGTGGAATTGGCCCCGCTATTGGTGCTTTGGTTGCGGTTAAATTATTTAATATTCCTTTAAAACTTTCCCTGAAAGGAAATTACCGAAGCTTATTTTTGCCTTTGCTTGTTTTCTGGATTGTTCCGGTCGTTCTTATTGGAACGGTTAGCTATATTCAACAGGGACAATTTCCTTTTGTGCTTCTTTTCACGGTTTTGGTCTACGGTTTATTGGAGGAAATCGGTTGGCGCGGATTTTTACAGGAACAGCTGAAAGATCTGCCGAAGTTTCAAAGCATCATCATTATCGCCGTTTTATGGTTTATCTGGCACTTGAATTTTGAATTCACTACTTCCAATATATTTTTTCTTGGTGTTTTGTTTTTGGCTACTTGGGGAATCGGCAAAGTATATAGTAAGACTTATTCATTACTGGCTGTAGCCGGATTTCATTCGCTGAATAATTTTTTCAGAAACGGGCTTCATCAGACGGAATTGATCTTAATTGTCATATTATTAGTGATCTGGATTGCATTTATAATCTTCTATAAATCTCTCGAAAAGACGGGGAAATAAATACTTCTGTTTTAATAACGAACCTTTATTAAGTAAATATCAATCCGAAAAATAGGAGGAAATATTACAATTAAATCATCATATAAACAATGGTACACCAATCAAAGCGAGAAAATTATTTTATCAAACTGGTATTAATAACTATAATATTGATAAGTTCAGCGTTAAACGTCTTTGGGCAGACAAAGCAACTTAAACCTGATCAGAAATATCCGGCAGACAGCTTACGTCAATGGACATCAGGACTAATGAATGAGATCAGCAAAAAGCATCCGGGATTCTACAGATATACGGATAAGGAAAAGTTTGGATTTTTGATTGATTCCACTCGACAGAGCATCCGTGATTCTTTAACCCAACTGCAATATTACAGGAAGCTGAAACCTTTGTTTGCTAAGATTGGATGCCTTCATACCGGGATTGAGCTGCCGGAAGAATATAAAGCTTATCTCAATGCTTCGAATACTTTGTTGCCGTTAGAAATTTTCGTGGATGCCAAGAATCAGAAGGTATTAATCTCAAAAAATTACTCAGAAAATAAAGATATTAAACAGGGTGCAGAGTTGGTTTCAATTAATGGAACTCCTATTTCAGAGGTATTAAAAAAATTACTTAACGCAATTCCTTCTGATGGATATAACCAAACGGAAAAAATTCTTTTGCTGAATTACAGATTTCCCTTTTGGTATCAGGAAATAATAGATGCGCCTAAAGCTTTTAAAGTTGTTGTGAGATCAGAAGGCATTGATCAGACTTTTGAGTTAAACGGTGCTTCCAAAAATGTGTTTCCTGCTTTGGAACAGCTTGAAAAGAATTATAATTTACCGCTTGAATTCGAGGTGAAAAATGGAATCGCTATTTTAAAAGTTCATTCCTTTGCCGATACTGCAATAAAGCAAAGCGGGCAGAATTTTAAGAAATTTATCAAGGAAATATTCCAGACTCTGCAACAACAGAATATTAAGGACCTTATCATTGATGTACGGAACAATACAGGAGGAACGGATGATAATGCAGCTTTGCTGGCGTCTTTCTTCTTTGACAAGAGATTCAGATACTGGGACAAAATTGAAGTTACAGAAGCTGTAGCGAAAGAGATCAAGGGTGTCAATAAGATGTTTTACAAAAAACCTGAGGAAAATAACGGATTGTACCTATGGAAAAAATCCTGGATCACAAAAGAATTCGATTATTATGAACCGCAGGAACCTGCCAAGATGAATTTTAAAGGAAACAGCTATCTGCTAACCAATGGTTTGTGTCTTTCATCCTGTGCTGATTTTACGGCAGTAATGTCGTATAACAAAAAAGCTGTAGTGATCGGGCAGGAGACAGGTGGTGGTTATCAAGGCAATACAAGCGGAATGCTGAGCAGGGCTAAAATTCCGACCGGGTTGGTTATTACTATACCTTTGCAGAAATATACCAACGCGGTTGATCTGAATAAAAACTTCGGTCACGGCACAATACCGGATCACGAAATGGCAACGACATTCGAAAATTGGATCAATAAGCAAGATGTGGAATTAGGTTATACCATTCAATTAATAAATAAAAAGTAACTGAATTTAGCTCAGGCAAAACATACACGAGCAAACCGAAATGTAACAGTTCTAAAATGATAATTGTCTTAATTATAGACTAAAGCCACATAATCAATTCTTATTTTTAGGACAGGAAGTGTTGAAAGATTTATCCAATTGAAATTAATTAATCAAAAAATTAATATGAAACAATTAACAAACATTCTACTCGTTGGTTTCTGTTTATTAACAGCAACATTAACCCAGGCTCAGAAAAAAATGAATGGGCTAGTCAATGATTTTATAAAAGTTGAAGGAAGCTGGACAGGGCAATTAACCTATCTGGATTACAGCTCTGGAAAACCTTATACGATGTCTGCGGATCTTGAAATAAAAAGAATTCCCAACACCAATGAGTTCCTTTTTGTTCACACTTATCCCAAAGAAAAAAGTGCGAATAAAACCGATACCATTATCATTTCAAAAGATGGACAATACATTGGTAAAGAAAAACTGGTTTCAAGGAAAAAGCTTTCCAACGGCGCTACGATGATCATCACCGAAAAAGAAGGTAAGGATGGAAACGATGGCAAAAAAGCAACCATAAGACAGACATATACATTAGGTAACTCATCATTTTCCACACAGAAAGATGTACTTTTTTCCGGAGAAACTGCATGGATTAAAAGACATGAATATGTTTACAAGAGACATTAATTATTTAAATGAACACTTCAAAAAGACAAAAGATTATACTATATGAAATATTTTTATTTTATCTTCTTTTTAATAATAATGGGGTGTCAAACTACGAGTCAGACCCCAGATGAAGTGATTGATAATTATTACCGAAAGGGAAAATTCAATGGAAGCATATTAATCGCTCAAAACGATCAAATCGTTGTGGATACCGTTTTCGGGTACCGAGACTTACATCAGAAAGCGGTACTGAAAAAAGAAACACCATTTTATATTGCTTCATTAAGTAAATCCTTCACTGCCGTTGCTATTTTTCAACTGGTGGAAAAAGGATTACTTTCACTCGATGATGATGCCGTAAAGTTTGTTGACGATATTCCTGCCTACGCCCGTCACATTAACATCAAGCAATTGCTGAATCACACTTCAGGAATAAGAGATTATGAAAATAGGCTTACAAAAAAAGGTTTGACTAATAGTGAGGTTATCCATTGGCTTCAAAGTCAGTCTGGATTAGATTTTAAATCCGGAACAAAATTTCAGTACAGCAATTCTGGCTACATTATTCTGTCCTTAATTATCGAAAAGATTTCCGGAATGTCCTATGCCCAATTTTTGAAAGAAAATATTTTCAATCCTCTGCAAATGCACCACACAACAGTTTTTGAATCAAATACAGTCATTCCCGATAAAGCTATAGGGTATAATAAGGATAAAAAGCTGGATGACTATTCCATTCTTACAACAGGAGACGGAGGTATTTATGCTACTGCGGAAGACCTTTACAAATTGGACAGGGCGTTAAGAACCTATCAATTATTATCAGAAGAAAGCACAAAATTACTTTATCAGACGCCGATTTTGGAAGACGGTACCCATTCTCAATATGGATCAGGCTGGTTTATCGAGGAATCTGACAGTTCGATGATTGCCCGGCATACGGGAGGATTGGCGGGTTTCAGAAGTCTGTTCTGGAGAGATCTGAAAAACGGCAATACGATCATTACATTGACCAATCAAGGGGATGCCTTTCCTGTATTTGATTTTCTGAACGACATAAAAAAGACTTTGAAATAATTAGAGTAAACGAACACCAACAGTACATCACCTCTGCAAACAGTTAATATGATACTATGAAAACAATGCGGATTATCCTCCTATTCTTACTTGTTTCGGGAACTATTTTTGCCCAGAAACAGGACAATAAAAACATTCCAAAAACCGATAAAGAACAGATTAAAGAAACACTTTACAACTATATGGACGGAGTGGCTAATGGAGAGCCGGAAAAACTCCGGAAAGCATTTCATCCTGATTTTAATCTGTATACCGTAACTTCAGATACATTGTGGATCCGTTCGGGACAACAATATATCAGTGCTATAAAACCGGGCAATAAGGTGAATAGGATCGGACGCATTATCTCGATTGATATTGAAAAAGATGCTGCTATCGCAAAAGGGGAGATTGTAGTTCCGGGCTGGAGAAAATTTATTGATTATTTTTTACTGATGAAATACCAAGGGAACTGGAAGATTGTACAGAAAAGCTATACCTGGTGGGATTTGCCGAAGGATTAACGGTATAGAGGCTAGTATTGCAGAAAGGATATTTAAATTAAAAGAGTTATTATGGTAAATAAAATCAAGTTGACAGGCGTTCTTATATGGTTGGGGTTTTGCTCATTGTATGCCCAGCAAACTCTCTGGGCCCGTCAACAGGAAAAGGAAAATATATACAGCATTCAGGATAGTGTTATGATCCGCACAAGAGATGGTGCAGAGATTTCTGCAATGGTCGTACGCAAAAAAAATGACAATGTTCCTCGGCCTGCCGTGTTACAATTTACAATCTATGTGCGGGATCAAGAACGCGATATGCAGTCGCTTAAAGAAGCTGCAGATAGGGGATATGTAGGTGTTATGGCTTATACAAGAGGGAAGCGTTTCAGCAAATCTGAGATTTATCCTTATGAAACCGATGGAAAAGATGCTTATGATGTTATAGACTGGATCAGCAAACAGCCTTGGTGTAATGGTAAAATAGGAATGTATGGAGGAAGCTACAATGGTTTCACACAATGGGCGGCAGCTAAAAATCTTCATCCTGCACTGAAAACAATTGTCCCTTATGTTGCCAATCGCCCTGGAATGGGACTTCCTATGGAGAATAATATTTTTATCAATCCCAATTACGAATGGTCTTTTTATGTAGGCAACAATAAATACCTTGACAATAAAACGGGAGATGACAGAAAGAGATTCCGGGATATGATGTTCAAATGGTGGGAAACCGGAGCTGCTTATAATAAAATGGACAGCATTGATGGCACACCGAACCGACTTTTTCAACGCTGGATAAGTCATCCTGCATTTGATACGTACTGGCAGAATATGGCGCCCTATAAAGAGGATTTTGCAAAGATTAATATTCCCGTACTGGCATTCGACGGCTATTATAATGATTCTCAGAATTCAGGAATTTACTACCTACGTGAGCTTAACAAATACAGCCCTCAGACGCCAGCTTATCTTGTGATCGGTCCTTATGGACATTTTGGAACACAGATGGGCGGCCAGGAAGTTATCAACGGATATACAGTGAGTAAAAATGCTTTATTTCCGATCAAAGAATATACGTATCAATGGTTGGATTATATTTTGAAAGGTGCTGAAAAACCTGCTTTTCTGAAAGATAAGATCAATTATCAGGTAATGGGCACAGATGAATGGCGAAGCGCCGCTTCATTGGAGGCTATGCATAACAGTTATTTGAAATTTTATCTAAGTTCAGTTAAAGTCAGCGAGAAGGAGTATTTGCTGAGACAAAATAAGCCTGAATCCAATAAATATTTGGTTCAGAAAGTAGATTTTGCAGACCGTACAACCAGCAATAATGATTATTATCCGGATCCTATTATTCGGGAAAGCGTTTCCGATAATGGCTATGTTTTTATAAGCGAACCTCTCGATGCTATGCTCGTAAACGGATCATTCCTTGGAAATATAAAACTGAGTATCAACAAAAAAGACATAGATCTGGGAGTTACCCTTTACGAACTCACTCCCGAAGGCAGATATTTTCATCTTTCCTACTATATCGGTCGTGCAAGCTATGCCAGAGACAATACTAAAAGAAAATTGCTGACCCCAGGTAAAAAAGAAACTATCACATTTGAAAATACACATCTGATCAGCAAACAACTGCAGAAAGGAAGCCGACTGGTCATTGTACTGAATGTCAATAAAAACGCTTTTTCAGAACTGAATTATGGAAGCGGAAAAACAGTAACTACCGAAACCATTGCCGATGCAAAAGACCCATTGATTATCCATTGGTTTAATGATAGTTTTGTTGAGATCCCTGTTTTAAAATAATTACTGTAAGTTTCTTTAACTATTCTAAAAAGATAAATTATGTATATGAAAAAATATTTGATAATCATACTTTTAAGCTTTATAGCATTAGGCTGCAGATCCGGCAAAATTTCTGATGCTGAGAGAAAAACTATTTTGAACGAATTGGATTACATCTATACCATTGACCAAAAATATGCAGGTATTCCTTTTCCTGAGCTGAAAGAAAAATATGGAGAGGAAAAAGTATGGGATGTATTCCTGAAAATGAGAGACAGTGTTGGTCTTGAAAACCAAAACAGAATAAAAAAACTTTATTCAAAATATGGCTATCTCGGATATGATAAAATCGGTGAAAAGGAAACCCAGTTTTGGATTTCAATCCAGCATACGGATAATGATGTTCCGTTTCAGCAAGAAATGCTGAAAACTCTGAAAAAAGAAATTCGGAAAAAAAATGCCGACAGAAGTCATTATGCCATGCTGGAGGATAGAATTGCAGTCAATCAAAAGAAAAAACAACGGTTTGGCTCACAGGTAACGTATAACAAAATTGGGCAGGCTGTTCCCCAATACGGACTTATAGACAGTACCCGAGTAGACAAATGGAGAGCCCAATACAATTTGCCTTCTTTCAAAAAATATTATAACGATATGACCATCATGCATTTCGAAATGAATAAAGTACAACTTAAAAAAGCGGGTATTAACGAACCGGTATTGTATAAATAAAAACATAAAAAGCTCAACCATTGAATCCAACCAGCGAAATATTTTTTCAGTCTTTTATGTGCTTTTACAGATTATTTCCTGATAATCAAATACAAGGTTGATGTAAAAAGTAAGATGAAAAATATTACATTAAAAAAATTTTGTTAGGGACAGTTTAATGATAAAAGTGATATAAAAAAACTAACTAATTACATGTGAAATCTGTATTTCAAATAAATTATTTTAATTTAAAAAAATTATGGTCTATTATTAACGGGCAAAATAGATTTTGGAAGTCGAATCAGAAGAAGTATGATACAAATCAAACAAAAAAAATGAATCAGTGCTGTATAAACTAAAGAATTGTAAAAGTCTAAGAAATCATAATCTTTATTGATGTTGTAATAAAATAAACCGCCAGTTACTGCAATACCCAATGCTCCCGCAAACTGTTGTATAGTAGAATATACTCCAGATGCATTGCCTATAATATTTTCTGGTAGTCCTTTAAGGGCGATATTGGCAAAAGAAGGCAAAACCAGAGCAACACCGGTTCCATGAATAACCATGATCAGATAGCTTTTCCAGTCAATCGTTGAATGATTAAATAAAATCAATTGTAGAATTAACGCAGTTATGATAAGGCAGGTTCCAAAGATCAGAATATTTTTTCCGAATCTTAAAATTAAACGGGGTGCAAACAAAGAAGTGATAATAAATCCACTTCCCTGAAATATAATAAACTGACCAGCTTCCACTGGCAACAAATGCATTCCTTCCTGTAGAAATATTGCCAATACAAAGAAGTATGCATCCAGCATAAACATAAAAAACGCAGCCGCAGCAATAGCCAGATTAAAGTTTTTATATTGGAATAGTGCTAAGTTTAAAAGCGCACTATTTTCCTGACCTTTCTTTTTCTGTCTTTTAATAAAATAAATCCATAAAAGAATAGAGAAGGAGAGCGTGATAAATGGTATTATTAAAGAATATTCCAATCCGATGGTTATAGAGAATAGCATCAGAATCAGGACGATGCATAATATAAAAGTGCTCTTATAATCCATATGCTGAGCAGATGTGTCGGCTGAATTTTTCAGAAACAAAACAGCAAGAAATATATTAATTATACAAATAGGAATATTAATCAAAAATATGTACCGCCATGACTGATCAACAAAAACAGGCTTTACTTCTACTAAGAACCCTCCAAGAAATTGTCCCAACATTGTACCGATACCAATGGCAATTCCGTAACATCCTAATGCATAGGTTCTTTCTTTATGCCCAGGAAACAAAATCTGTATATAAGAAAGCACTTGCGGCGACATTAATCCTGCACTTATTCCCTGTAAGAATCTAAACAAAATTAATTGTTCGGGTGAAGTTGCAAATCCACAGCTTGCGGAGAAAATCATAAAAAATAACAACCCAATTATAAATAGCTTTTTCCTTCCATAATAATCTCCGGCTCTTCCGCCTATAATAAGAAAAGATGCAAACCCAATCATATACATTGCTACAACCAATTGTGTATCGGCATTGGTGGTTTTCAATCCTTTTTGAATAGAAGGAATTGCGATATTAACAATGAAGATATCAACGATTGTCAACAGATGTGCGGTAATAAGAACTAATAAGGCTATCCACCTTTTATTTTCAATTTTCATAATATATAGAAAGATCTATCTATTTTTAAATAAAAAAAGGCAACTATATACTTCAATGTACCAAGGTTGATTACCACCAAAAATACAACAAACAAAATTTTAACAAAACATTATGCTTTTATTAGTAAAATTTAACAATCCACTTTGTATAGTAATGCAAAAATATTAAAATGCACAAACCAGATTTACAATTAGACAATGTTATTTTCAAGTCAATCATAGATTTAATTGACACTTTACAAACTGATACTGATTGTAGAATTTTATTAGAAAAACTTAGATGGGAGAATGAACCTATATGCCCACATTGCGGTAGTCAATCATTTAATCATTATCAATTAAGAAATAGAGGATGTTTTGAAGGCCTTTATAAATGTAAAGATTGTAGAAGTAGATTTACTGTAACTGTAGGAACCATGTTTGCTTCAACACATATTCCATTAAGAAAATGGTTTATGGCTATCTATCTATTTGCTTCAAACAAGAAAGGCATAAGCAGTATTCAACTACATAAGTTTATTAATGTGACACAGAAGACTGCTTGGTTCATTTTGAGTAGAATACGTCATAATTTCACTCAAGATACCGATTTTATCTTTGACAATGATACACAAGCCGATGAAACCTATGTCGGTGGTAAAACTAGAAATAAAAGATACAAGAAAATATCAAATACTCAAGGTAGAAGCTTAAAGGCTAAGAAACCTGTATTCGGTCTTTTATCAGAAGGTTTAGTTTATACTAAAGTAATACCTGATGCTAAAGGTCCAACACTAAAAGCTATCATCAATAATCATGTAGCTAAAGGTAGTACAATCGTTACTGATGGTTGGAGAGGATATAAAGGCTTGCACTACCATTACCAGCATGAAGTTATTGAGCATAACAAAGGGCTTTACACAAAGGGCATCTATCATACCAATAGCATTGAAGGTTTCTGGAGTCAATTGAAACGTGGCCTTATTGGAATATACCACATGATTTCATTTAAACACCTTCAAGGCTATTGCAATGAATTTGCATTTAGACACAATACACGTTTACTAAGTGATGGAGAAAGATTCAATGAAGTATTGAGAATTGTTAGTAGACGATTGACTTATAAAGAATTAATAAATACAGAATAAAACAATTTTAAACAACAAATTATGAGCACGAACAAAACATTTGTAGTAAAACATGCGTCTGATATGACAAATGTTGAATTATTTGAAGAACTTAAAATGCGAGGTTTCTTTACATTTCCATTTAATTTAAATAATATAAGAAAACCAGAACAATTAAAAAATATGGTAGTAGGTGTTAGTGAACCTGACGAAGATATTTTTTATCGCTTACATCATGATTTTTATACCAAAAATAAAGAGGATATTTTAAATGGTAAGTATGATGACCCTAAATAGTAATGTTTTATTGTTCATGTCCAACACCTAGTATGCTTATGCATTCGGCAATTGTTATAAAATATGGTCTATTAATTTTACTAACTATAGATTCGGCAATTTCCTTAATTTCTCCTAAATCAGTAATTTCTCCGATATATAAATATTGAGTTATAGGCAAATTATATTCTTTACCATTTTCATCATCTATAAATTTGTGTGAAAAACTAATATTTTCCAACATCTTGGTTTTCAATTTACCATAATCGCTTAAACTATTTTTATCAGATAAATATAAGTCTACACAAATTATAAATTTTGACATAATTTATAAGTTTTTAAATCCACCCAAAAATATCACAACAATTTGAAATAAACAAATATCCCGCACAAATTTGTGTGGGATATTTGTTTAATGCTGTTTCTGCGGTATAGTAACCGGACTTGGTGCACCAAATGTAGCATCTGATAAATCAATCTTTCTAACATCTGCATCATACTTAGCATTTGCTGATTTCTGCTTTAGTGACTGCATCCAATCAACTTGTTCATCAAAAACAATTCTTAGATTGTCATTAGATAAATGCACATTAGCATTTTCTACAACAATTGGCATTTCATTAATTTTAAATTCTTCTTCTCTTGGTTGTTGAAAATCATTTATAGAAGTACTTTTAATAGATTTGTCATTAAAAACGTAAAATTTATTTCTAAATGATAAGTCTTTTCGTATGTCAATTTGCATAATTGTTTTGATTTTACCTTCTATTGCAGTGCCATAATAGTAACAAGAACATTGTGAACTATCAAAGAAGTAAAATTCACCATTCAATTTACCATTGTTAAAATTGACTGTGTACTGTGGAAAATTTAGTTTATCATCAATACTTGTTAGTCTACCATTGTTAAATACTGTTTTTGTAGTCGTCCATTTATTAGTAGTACTATTAAGATAAGTGTAAACTTGTGGACCATCATAACTGCCATTATCACTATAATTGTAAACTCTTTCCATACTACTGCCATTCATAAATGGCTGAGCTGAATAAACTAAAGTATTATTATGATAATATCTAATAAGTCCTACACTGGTATCATTTCGATATTCTATGTTTACTCCGTTTAATTGTCCCATTGAATTATATTCAATAATGTTAACAGGTCGATTAGTAAACCTATTAACATTCCTAACTGTTTTTGCAGGCTTTACTAATTTTGATTTATTGAAATAAGGTAATGTTGCATTATACAATTTAACTTGTGCACTAACACTTGTAATTGATAAAATGATACTACTAAGGTAGAGAATGTTTTTTCTCATGTCATAAATGTTTAGATACTTCACACCCTCAAAGAAGATAATTATTAAAGTTTTCTAAAACGAAAGCGTGAGGGTTGCTAAACTTACTTTATTGAATAGGCTCTGGTAAACCATTGGGTAAAATAAGTAGCAATGCCCTCACGCCATATATAATGACATGAGAGTTGCTAACATATTCTCCCCAGTTTAAAATTTACCAGATTTTATTCAAGAGAATGTATTAGACACTTTCGTGTTTATCGTTAAAATTTAGATTGTAAAAATATTCAATTTTTATAACGCGTGAAAACTTTTGTTAAATAATGCCTAAACTTTATACAAATTAATGTATTATAATACTATAACTTAATAAACAATTTATATTATGGACAACACTAAACGTTTTCTTTCTAGCGAAGAAAGATTTGAAAAATCAGAACATAAAAATTTAGCTGTTAAGCTTGCAGAACAGCTAAAGGGCAAAACACACAATGAAATTGAGGAAATTTTAGAATTTGTTAAAATGCATATTGATAGTACATTTAAACTTACTTAGATTTTATAAGCTTTATAAGTTCAGTTAACACTACATTTTGTTCAGCAATATTTAATCGTACTTCCAGAATATTACGTGTTTGCAAATATTGGAAAAATAATGCTAAATTTTTAGAATCATTCATGTCAATATTTGCCTGACCTATGAATTTTTTATAATCATCTACATATTTTAAAAATTCTTCGTTTGTTATCATAATGATTAGTTTTTGATAAATGTATGTAATAAAATTTATAATGTCATACTAAGTATAATAAATTTTTATTACATACGCTTGGTACATTGAAGTATATAGTTGCCTAAAAAAATTATAACATTTGAGGAATTATACCTTTAATATCTTCAAGGTCTTGTGTAGTTCCTTTGATACTGCTGGAAACAATTGCACCTTCAATCATCAGGAAAATCATATTTGTTAATTGTTGGTCGTTCAAAACAGAATTCTGCTCAATTGATGAAATAATAGTATGGATAGAATTTCTTTGTTGCTGCTTATGTTCATTCACAATGTTTTCAACATCCTTATTTTTTCGGCCAATTTCTGCATTGATTTTAATGAAATGACAGCCTGAGCAGCTTGATTGTTGCTGAAGTTGGATGCGATAATCAATTAATTTTAATAATTTTCCTTTTGGATTCTGCTCATTGATGAGAAAATTTTCCAGATTATTAAAAAATTCTGTTTCTTGTTGTTTAAGATAATACAACAAAAGATCTTCTTTTGACTTGAAATGTTTATAAAGCGAACCAATCGCAATATCGGCTTCCGAAATAATCTGATTGATTCCGGTGCTGTTGAATCCTTGATGATAAAAAAGTCGAGATGCAGTTTCGACAATACGTTCTTTAACGCTCAATTTCCCAGCCATTGATTTTATTTTTTTACAAATATAATTTAAAAATAGATAGAATTATCTATTTTTTTAAAATTTTAAAATGGCATCGAGATTAGAGAAAGATTTAAATAAGATTACGATTTTGCTAGAGATAAGGTATGAAAAGAACTTAAAATTTTTCTGATTTCTGCGTGTAATGATAATTTCTTGATATTATATCAAAAAACAACAATAAACCTTTAAATAAAACGGCGTAACCTTTAATGAAACTTAAATAGAGATTTATACTTATATAGTGGTATTTTCAAGACGATTTATAACAATTGTTTCAGAAATTCTTATTGAAGACTCAAACTGAAATAATAAAATATTAACTATTTGATTTATAGATAATATACATAAAAAAAACAAGATAACTATTTGATATTATATAATTAAATTCCCAATACCAAAGAAATATCGAAACATTTGTTGAAAGATTTAGAAAGAATTTCGAAGTCATCAGATATGAAATATTAAACTTTATAGATGCTTTAAGATTTAACCTACTATAAATTCAAATTATAGGTTCATTATCAAAGGTTAACAGACGTTTTCCACTTGGCTTCTCTCCAAAAATGATTTTGTTTTTAAAATAGTGTCTTTGTATATTGCAGACAAATAAATATTTGTAAATGTCCAATTTTGAAGTTTTTTACGACTACATTCAAAAATTGTCCGGAAAAATTCTTTCTGAGGAGGACAAAGCTGTGATTGAGAAACATATGAAACCCAGAAAGTTCAGAAAAAAACAGTATTTTCTGCAAGAAGGTGATGTGTGTAAATACACCGGGTTCATAGTGAAAGGGTCTGCCAAAACATTTTCTGTGGATGACGAAGGGAATGAAAACATTCTGAAACTATGTATCGAGAATTGGTGGCTCACAGATTTTGAAAGTTTTTATCAGCTCACGCCAAGTCGCTACAATATAGAAGCAATGGAGGATCTTGAAGTTTTGCAGACGACTAATGCACAAGTTGAAGGGTTTTTAAAATCTATCCCAGCATTTTCAGCGATGATGGAGGTTATCAAGCAGAATAACGCAATTGCTAATCAAAAAAGGATGCAAACCATAATCCGTTATACTGCTGAAGAACGTTATGCCGATTTTGTCAATAATTACCCGCACTTTCTACAACGCTTTCCGCAAAATGTGATTGCTTCCTATTTAGGTTTGTCTCCTGAAACCTTGAGCAGATTGCGGAAAAAATTAAATTCAAAGTAAAATTTACCCTAATTCCTTCTGTTCTATTTTCCATCTTTTACTTTCTAAAAAGAATTCCTAAACTTCAAATCTTTGACTTGATTTAGATCAAGTGTATTTCATGATTCAGGTCAAGAACGCATTAATGATGTGGAAATATCTTTGTACTATAATTCAGAACAGAATATCTGATCAATTTAAAATGTACAATTATGAGTAAATTAAAAAACAAAGTTGCAGTGATCACAGGAGGTAACAGCGGTATAGGTCTTGGTATTGCGAAGGCATTAAAAAATGAAGGTGCGACAGGAGCAATTATAGGTAGAAATCAGGAAACTTTAGATAGCGCAGTAGCACTTCTTGGAGATGGTTTTATAGGGATTAATGCAGATGTGACCAAGTCAGAAGACCTTGAAAGAGTGTTTAAAACAGCATCTGAGAAATTTGGAAAGATTGATGTTTTGGTTGCCAATGCAGGTGCGGGAAGTGTAGGAACAGTCGCAACTACCACTGAAGAAGATTATGATAAATTAATGAATTTAAATCTGAAAGCTGTTTATTTTACGGTTCAAAAAGCATTACCATATCTGAATGATGGTAGTTCTGTTATTCTTATCGGGTCTAATGCTGCTCATCGTGCTTATGGCTCTTTCACCCTTTATGGCGCTGCAAAATCTGCTGTAATATATTTGGCTAAAGGATTTTCCATGGATCTTTTAGACAGAAAAATAAGAGCCAATGTTATAACACCAGGTACAACAGATACTCCAGCATTTGAAAAGTTTATCCCCGCTGAGCAGGTAGATGCTGTAAAGCAGCAATTTGCAGGAGCAGTGCCTGCTGGTAGGATCGGACAACCTGCTGATATTGGCAATGCGGCAGTGTTTCTTGCCTCTGACGATTCATCTTTTATGCTTGGTACTGAACTACTCGTTGATGGTGGAATGACCTATCTTGTAAAGTAGTAGTTAATTCTCATCAATTTTCCAGTCTCAAAAGTGTCAAATAACGATAAAATTATTTGGCATTTTTATTCATATTCACAGATAAATACATTATTACGCAAAATTTCACAATTTGTTTTTTATTGTATAATTTTACCTTAGACCTTCAAGTAAAAAACAGGATTTATGTGTATGTCAAAACATTATCAATTTCAGAACTTTTTTTCTGGTTGGATATTTTCTTTTTACTAAAAACTAAAAACCCCAGTAAATACTGAGGTTTTAACAAACTGTACTGAATTGTTTTGCGAGACAATACCATAATTTAATTATTGAACATTTTTGTGGGAATAAACTTTGCAATTTTTCATTTTTGCAGCTATGATTTAGAAACCATACATACCACCTGAAACAGAAATTTGTTCACCCGTGATCCATGCTGCGTCATCAGAAGCCAAAAATACCGTGGCTTTCGCAATATCTTCTGGCAGACCTCTTCGTCCGAGAGGTGTTTTCTCAATAAACATCTTTTCATAATCACTGCCGGTTGTAACACCCGCACTCGTTGCGCCTTCTGTATCTGTAGCACCCGGTAAAATAGAGTTAATACGAATGTTTTTGGGGCCCAATTCTTTAGACAATGCGATGGTGAAAGCGTCCATTGCAGCCTTGGTTGAAGAATAAACTGAGGCATTAGGAAGTGGCGACTTACTTGCTCCTGAACTGATATTGATGATATTACCGCCTTTTTCTCCAAAAAGTTTCAAAGCGGACTGGATAGTCAATATGGTTCCTAATACATTAACATCGAAACTTCTACGAAAATCTTCTATCGTAATTTGTTCAATGGGTGCAAATCCTTGCGATACAGCATTGTTAACTAAGATATCAAGTGTGCCGAAAGCTCTTCGCGTTTCTTCAAACAATCTGCTCACATCCGCTTCATTGGATACATCGGCCTGTATAGCTATGGCAACGCCACCATGATTGGTAATCATCTTTACCACGTTCTCCGCAGCTTCTTTACTAGAGGCGTAATTTACAACAACTTTTGCACCTTCGTGCGCAAAATGTTTTGCGATTGCGGCGCCTATTCCTTTGGCAGCACCGGTAACAATTGCTACCTTATTTTCTAATTTACTCATGATTTTTATTACTAATTGATTAATACTTTTCAGATTTTTTACGCTCTGAATTATATTACAAAGTTGCGGCATCACATCAAGCTGTGCATTGATATTCATCACTGTTTAATGATGATAAATATCAATTGAAACCAGTGACTTTAATCAGGAAATCTTAGTAAATAATTGTAAAATAGAAGTTTATAAAAAATATAAAAATCAAAGTTTCGGATGGAGTGGAATAGCAAACGCGTAAAATCTTTGCTTAAAACTTTTGATTTATTAAAAGCTTTGATTTCGAATAAATAAAATTGAGATAGCTGAAAGAACCAATCATCAAAGTTTTAAAGAATCGGACATTCATTAATAACTTGTTATAATAAGAGGAAGGAGGTTTGCGATATTTTTATGCAAAGGATTTATTTTAATGCATTTTTCTTGATTCTACTCAGAGTTTCAGAAGATAATCCAAGATAAGAGGCAATCATTTGTTGTGAAAACCGCTGCAAAAAATACGGATAGTTTTTCACCAGTTCCTCATAACGTTCTTCAGCAGAATAGTTAATAGTGTTCATTCTTTTTTGTGAAGCAATAGTACTATTCTGACTGATTATGTTCGACATTGCTGAAAAGGCGGGAATATTTTTGAGAAATTCCTCAATTTCTGCATTTGTTGTCTGCAGTAGTTCTAATTCCTCCAACGCTTCAATATTATAGAGGCTTGGCGTCAAACGGTAAAAGCTTTCGAAATCTGTGAGCCACCAGTTTTCCACAGATAATCTCAATATATTTTCGTGTCCTTTTTCGTCTACTGTAAATGTCTTGGCGGAACCTTTCACTATAAACGCAATAAATTTGCACACGTCACCTTCCTGTAAAAAATATTGTCGTTTTCGAAGTTTTCGAGGTTTAAAGTGTGCTGTAAGCAAGAGTTGATCTTCTTCCGACAGTATTTTGCCTGATATTTCTTGAATGTAATCGAAAAATATTTCAAAATTGGACATTGTAAAAGATACTTAAAGATTTGCAATTTACTCAATTTTTAACTTATCTCAAATCTACAGATAACGGTTATTGGTAGATTGGTCGAACTGTATAAAATGACCGCAATTTTTATTGTGAACATTTATGTAGGTATATAAGCTTTCATCATATACATACAAGGAGATTATAACAGATTTTATCTAGTAATTATAAAATCACATTATCAATATTTCTGAACTTCAATAGCTAAGTAGTGGTCCGATTCTGTTTATGATATAACACTGTAGAAATCGAACCTATTACAATGTAGATTTTAACTATTGATTATTAATTTTTATAAGTGTCTAAAAAAACAGAAAAGCAATCTATAAAAATAGACTGCTTTTAACTATTGTACAAACCGAGAGATAACGAAACATTTGGTAGAAGATTTAGAAAGAATTGTAGCATTAAATAATCGTTTTATAATGAAAGGCATTGATGTATAAACTAGTTAAAACAGTACCATATACTGCAACAGCACTGTAAGTAACATGATAAATTTTATATGAGCCCTCAACACCAGAAAGTGTTGAGGGCTTTTCTATTTAAATCATACGAATATGCCGTGTAGTTATTTTACTACACGAACTTCCATGTTCCACTACAAATAAATTTTTTTCACTGCTGTAGATTTGTAATGTCAAAAGATGATAATTCAACAAGAATAAAAATTAAAAATAATATTATCATGAAAAAACAAATCGTAATCGCAGCTTTAACTTTCGGAGCAATCATATTAGGAACTAGCAATGTTCAGGCTCAGAAGACATATACCCAAGCAGTAACTTATACAGCAACAGCTTTATAATTACTGAGTTTTAATAAAATTATTTATTTTTTAAATCAGATATATTATGGAAAAAAATGAAACTATAGTAACAGAGTGCTTCAAATGTGGAACACGTTATAAGAACTATTTTAAAGCATCACCCTGCTGTAAATCAATTATTTTGAAAGTAGATGAAAATGGAAGCCGTACAAGTATAACTTTTATCAGCTCATTATCATTACCAGGTTCAGAGTTTATTAGAGTAAATAGATAATAAAATATAAAATATGTCTGCAGGAATTAAATAGTATCAAAAATTAATTTTATTTTTTAGCAAATTGTTGGCCTAAAAAGATCTGCAGCTGCCACATCCGGAATCAGGATGTTAGCAAAATTTATTTCCCGGCTGAAAAGTAAATATTTTTCATATTAATATTTTGTGATTTGGTGTTTCAAAGGTTTCCTATAGGAGGCCTTTGATTTTGTATGTATAGATACCGATATGGAGAAAATTCAAAATCCGGGAATAAGTATCGATCAGATGTAAGGTAAAATCTATGTTTCTGGACAAATCTAATTAATACATCATACCACACATTCCTTTATCCAAAACTCCTCAAAAACTCCTCTTAAAGGGTTTGGTTGGAAAGGAAAATACCACTTACTCTATTAATGTTTATTATAGCTTTACCTCAATTTAACAATACTTTTAAAGTTTTTAGTATAGATAATATAATCTAAAATCAATCATAGGAACAGAATTATACATAGACCTAGTTGATCAGAAAAAAATATTTCGGTGTTTTTAATTTATCAGTTTGTGCTGCTGCCAGATAACTAATAAACGTCATGTCGTAAGTACGACGAAGAATATGCCTGCCTTTTTGTTCTATTAATTCGTCTTCTTCTCAAAAGTATACTCAGATGCCTCCACTTTCTCTTTGGCAGCGTTCATCTCTTAGTACCAAATCAAAAAAATAGTCTTGGAAAAGACAATCGAATTACCTATTATTGCATTTACTGGCATTAAATCCTCTTTGTGAGAAAAAAATGTCTACAAACCTGAATCAGAGATTAATTAATTTTAATTACAACACAAATACCGTATGATGATTCAAGAATGGTTTGGCATAGAAATAAAAAAATAATAGTTAACCGTGTTCTAAAAGGGCAGTAGTGGATTTTAAGCATTAATATTAGATTTATGGATAATGTTGTCAACGAACTGCAGTTAAAAATCGAAAGACTGGAAAACGAAATCAATTTCAAAAACGGACTGATCTCGATATTGTCTCATGACTCAAAAGAAATGTTTGGAACATTTTTGTTGCTTATAGAAGAGCTAGAGCAAAAGAACATACGTAAGGAAGATTTTTTTAAGTTGTTGCCCCAGGTAAAAAGAGATGCCCAAAAGAACCTACAAACTGTTCAGGACAGCATTGCCTGGCTAAAAACACAGTACGGGGAATTTAAGATTAAACCCATTGAAATTATGGTGATGGATCTTTTTCACTATTTAGAAGAAAGATATGCTGCTCAATTAAAAGAAAAAAATATTAATTTTTATTTTAAAGGAGAACATAATGCATTTCTTGCGGGCGATCGAGTGTTACTCGAATATGTTTTAGACAAAATTTTTAACAATGCGGTAAAATATTCCTTTCCGAATCAAGATATTTATTTACAAGTGATTACAGAAGGTAATCAAGTTGTGCTTTCTATAATTGATTCCGGATCAGGAATCAAGGAAAACTATTTGTCAGGGATCTACACTCATGGTAATCCCATATTCCTGGGAACTGCTGGCGAGAAAGGAGTTGGGTTAAGTTTGAAAATTGTAAAAAATTTCATGTCCTTGCTGAATGGAGACATCCAAATCATTTCCGCTGAAAATAAAGGCACTACGGTTTCTCTTTTTTTACGTAAATTTATAGAATGATGGGTTCAAAAGTAAACGTTCGTATTGCTGTAGCAGATGACCATAGTATCGTCCGTATGGGCTTGATACAAACAATCAAACGATTCAAACCCGATGCCATCATTTCAGAAGTAGAGGATTATAAATCGCTGTACAAACTCATTCTGAAAGAAGAATTTAATCTGGCCATTATGGATGTTAATATGCCTAATGGTAGTGTTCAGGAAGCAATAGATTATATAAAAATTCACCAACCTGAATTAAAAATTCTAATATTTTCTTCGCAGGATGAAGAGCTGTATGGGATGCGTTATTTAAAGATGGGTGTTGGTGGGTATCTAAGCAAGCTAAGCTCCAGTGAAGTAATTGAGACTGCTTTAACAGAGATGCTTAGTAAGGGCAGATATGTCAGTGATAATTTAAAAGAAGCGATTTTTTTAGAAACATTAAACGGCGCGACAAAAAATTCTCCCTTTGAAACATTATCAGACCGCGAATTGCAAATTGCCAATAAGCTTGCGGAGGGTCTTCCACTTAAAGAAATTTCTAATCAATTGAATCTCCATTCATCGACGATCAGTACTTATAAAAACAGGTTGTTTGAGAAGCTGAAAATACGATCCATACCCGAATTGGTAGAGATTCTTAGGTTGTATAATCAGTAGGGATTCTAACAAAAAAATTGATTGTGATTCAAGAAATTATGCAGTATACTGCTTTTATTTCACCTACAAAGCCAAAATCAGTTCTAAGTGATGACCCATTAGCATTCGAAACTGGAATTTTTCGGAGTCATTGAACGTGTTTTGATAGAGCTTTTCAGAATGTGGTTCATCTTTGTCTTAAATAGCAATGTGATTCATGTTAATTAAATAATGCCACTTCATTCCAATAGTGCCTGCTATTTTCACCATAAGAAATTTGAGAAGTAGCATAGAAGCCTGATATTCATCAAAACCTTCTTTATCAGCTAAAATCATACGATTGTTTTTCCCAACAGCAACATCATCTTTCATTTTAAGATACATTCCAGCAGCAGTATACGAATGAACAATTTTGACTCCATCAGCTATATTAAGTTCTGACGATAAAGTAAAAGTACAATGATTGAAAAAAGCCACCTTTTCAACCATCCTAAAAATCAAAAGCCTCTGAAAATCAAATGATTTCAGAGGCTTTTTGTACCCGTAACCGAAGAAATATCGAAACATTTAGTGGAAGATTTAGAAAGAATTGTAGAGTTAAATAATCCTGTCAAGGGACCTTAACGAGCGCATCTTCAAACACTTTTATCGATGATTTGGTTCACTTGGGCCCAATTAAATAAGAATTGCAAAACTTTTTTATTAACTAATTTCTTCCAGAAAGTTAAAGCAATTTAGTTTTAAGTATTAAAAATATGAGAAGCCTGACTTTAATTTTTGATTAGTGGCTATTTTTTCATGAACCTAAGTAAAAAAAGTGAATCATATAGATTCACTTTTTATTTTGTATATATTCCTGATTATGGCATAATAAGCTCCAAAAGATCTTTATTAATAGTTTCGTGCTCCGTAGTCAGCATCTCGTGAGGAGAAACCTGGATAAGTAATCAATTTTACATTTTTCAGCAACTTTGCAGATTTGATTGTAGAATGTTTCGAAGATCTGTCGCATTTTTCCTATACATTCAAAAAACATTTTGGTTACAGTCCTACGATTATAAATGCTTTGATATAGTTATCGGACTATTATAATTTCCGGAAAATTATAATTAAATTTGTTCTGAAACTGAAAATCAATGTTCGAAATTTTCCTAAAATACCTTACCGACAAAATAGAACTTTCTGACCAAGAAATCCAATTAATAGAATCGGTCTGCAAGCTGAAAAAACTTCGTAAAAAACAATTCCTTTCTCAGGAAGACGAAGTTTGGCATTACAACGCTTTTATTTGCAGAGGTTTGGTGAAAACATTTTCAATTGCTGAGAATGGAACCGAACATATTATCAATTTTGCACCGGAAAATTATTGGACAGGCGACCGTGAAAGTTTAATCAATGGAACTCCGTCCCGCCTTAATATCGATGCAATCGAACCAACAGAATTGATTTTAATCGAAAAAGCAGATTTTGAAAAGCTTTGCGTTGAAATTCCTCAACTGAATCAAATGGTCAATCAGATTATTCAGAAAAGTTTTATCGTTTCGCAAGGCAGAATTTTAGCCAATATCAGTTTTACGGCGGAAGAAAAATATCAGAATTTCCTTGAAAAATACCCTCACATCGTCAATCGTATTCCTCAGCATATGATTGCATCCTACATCGGAATTACTCCTGAAACCCTCACCAGACTGCGTAGAAATATGTTCAGGAAATAAAAAATTTCATTTTCATTGACATTTGTTTGCTATTTTTTCGAGCTTTTGTCAATGGAAGAAAGCCTGCTGTTCCTGCATCTTTGTCTTATCAAAATAACAATTAAAAATAAGACAAAATGAACACAACAGTTTTTATCACAGGAACAAGCACAGGCTTTGGAAAATTAACAGCAACAACACTTGCCAATGCAGGATATACCGTAATTGCGGGAATGCGTGGCATTTCGGGGAAGAATGAAACCGTAGCCAAAGAATTGGGAGCGCTCCCGAATATTGAAGTCGTTGAAATTGATGTAACCGATGATGCTTCGGTCACCAATGCTTTCGAAAAAGTACTTCAAAAATATGGCAAAATAGACGTATTGGTAAACAATGCCGCTGTTTCAGGCTTTGGATTATTGGAAGCATACAGTTTGGATAAAATCCGACAAATGTTTGAAGTGAATTTCTACGGAGTTATCAGAACTTACCAGGCGGTATTGCCTTCTATGAGAAAACATAAAAGCGGTTTGATTATCAATATTAGTTCCGGAGCAAGTGCCCATACATCTCCTTTTATGATTCCATATTTCGCATCAAAATTCGGCGTTGAAAGCATTACAGAAGGTTTACAGGACGAATTAAAACAATTCAATATCGATAACGTTTCCATCCAGCCCGGAGTTTATCCGACAGAAATGAATACAGGCGAAAAAGCCGGAGTCAATGCAGACAAACCAGAAATTGCAACTTTGTATGACCCTGTTGCAACAGAACAATTCAATGCCATTGGTACTGCGCTATTCGGTAAGATGAAAGAATTCAATATGAATCCACAAACCATCGCAGACGGAATTTTGGAATTAATTCAGATGAAAGAAGGTTTTCGTCCGTTACGTTTTCCGTTGGATGCTGTTGCGCAGGGAACCGATTTAGAATTCATCAATGCAAGAGCTGAATTAAAGGCAAAATGGCTAGCGAAATATAGCGATTAACTAACTACAAAAATTAATAGATAAAGGTTGAAGAATTTACGCTTCAACCTTTTTTTGTGCCTAAATATTAAAACCAATCCTCAAACATCTCTTAAACCTTCAATTTCATTGACATTTGTTTGCTTTTTTTTCAAGCTTTTATCAATGGAAGAAGACCACTGAATGTCGGAGATTTGCTTTATAAAATAACAACAAAAAAATATCACAATGAGCAATTTAAAAAAACAAATCAAAGCCAACGCAGCAGCAGTAGCAAGTGCACTTTTATTATCAGCAGCAGTTTCAAATACTTCAGCGCAGGAAAAAACAGGAATTCTAGGAATCGACCACGTGGGAATCAACGTTCCGGATATGAAACAAGCCGTGAACTTTTTCACGGATGTTTTGGGATTTTCAGCAATTACAAGCTTAGGTCCGATTCCTTTGGATGATGCCTGGAAAAAGAATAATCGTATGAATCCCAAAACTGGTCCAGTATCCTTCAAAATGGTAAAAGCAGGAACGGGAGCCAACATCGAATTATTCGAATATCAGGACAATAAAGGAAGTTCACAACAACCTGGAGGAGACGATATCGGAGCGAGTCACGTTGCTTTTTATACCAATGATATCAGCAAAAGTGTAGCTTATCTTAAAAGCAAAGGCGTACAATTCTTGGGAGAACCGTTTTTGATGCCATCGGGAGATACAGAAGGTGAAACTTGGGTCTATTTTGTGACACCTTGGGGTTCTAAAATGGAATTGGTTTCTTACCCGAACGGAAAAGGCTACGAGAAAAAAAATCCAGCAACGATTTTATGGTCACCTAAAGATGCTGTGAAAAACCAAACTGAAAAATCAGATTCAAAACCACTTTCTGAAAATGAAATTAAATCTTTAGTAGAAGGACATTTAGCAATATGGAACGAGATAGACCTTAAAAAACGTGAAGCATTAATGTCAAAGATCTATGCGGACAATATTGAAATGGTAGACAGTCACTTTATCGCTGTCGGTCACAAAGAAATCAATGGTTTTGTAGATGGATTGCAACAGAAAAGTCCAAATTCTAAATTTTCTCACATCAAAGCAGTCGACGTTAATCATAACATTGCAAGACTCTACTGGCAAAACGGAACTCCCGAAAAACCGGATGCCGTAACAGGAATGGATCTTTTCGTTTTCGAAAACGGAAAAGCAGTCAAATTATATGTTTTTGTAGACAACAAAAAATAAACAGAATTCTTGTTCCCATTTTTCAAAAAATTTAATCAAACTCAATTTTTAACATTTAAAATAAAATAGTATGAAATCATCAGTAATCAATCCAAATTCAGCCAACGAAACATTAATCCGTGAATTGTGCAGAATTGCAGAAGAACAGGATACGCAAGGCTTTGTAGATCTTTTTGCAGAAGACGGCTATTTCTGGGACGTATCTGCAGGAACAAAGTATTACGGCCAGGACATCGGCAAAACTGTAGATGTTTACGCAACAGCTTTTCCGGATATGCACAGGGAATTATATGATCTCTATGTCTTGGAAAGTGAGAATACAGTAGTAGTGGAACTATCTTTAAACGGAACTCATAAAGGCCCGCTTGAGTTACCTTCCGGAACTATTCCGGCGACAAATAAAACAATGCAGACCCCTTGTTGTGATGTTTTCAAAATCGAGAACGGAAAAATAAAATCATTTCATTGTTACACTGCCGCAACGATACTTTTAGGTCAGTTAGGCATCTTCTAAATACTTTAAATTAATCAAGGTAAGTGATGACTTATCATTTGCCTTTATTTAAAACATAAAATCAAATGAAAAATATAATAGAATTATTGAACTGGAGATACGCCACAAAAAAGATGACGGGAGAGAAAATCTCTTCAGAAAAAATCAATAATATTTTGAAAGCGGCTCATCTGGCTCCTTCAGGAATTGGATTACAGCCTTACGAAATCATCGTTATCAGTGATCCAGAAATAAAAAAGAAAATATTGCCCATTGCAATGAATCAGCCTCAAGTAGTTGAATCTTCACATCTTTTGGTTTTTGCAGTCTGGGATGAATACTCTAAAGAGAGAATCGATCACGTATTCGATTATCTGACGAAAAAACGTAATGTCGATTCTGCTAAATATGATAAACAAAGAGAATTTTCAAAACAATTTTTCGGAAATATGAGCATCGAGGAAAATTTTCATCACGCTGCCAAACAGGCAAATATTGCATTGGGTTTAGCGATTGTTGAAGCCGCTTCTGAAGGAATAGATTCTACGCCGATGGAAGGTTTTGACCCGATAGCAGTTGATGAATTTTTGAAACTTCCGTCAAAAGGTTTAAGAAGCTCAATGCTTTTAGCTTTGGGGTACAGAGACCAGGAAAATGACTGGAATCTAAAACTGGAAAAAGTACGCAAACCATTTGAAGAATTTGTGACTTTTCTTTAATCATTAATTTTAAATAAAATAATATGAATCATTCAGAAAAAATTGGAACATCCAATAACCACGATAAAACACAAACCACAGGAATCACGGTAAGCGCTTATTACAAAGTACATCCCGATGATAGACAGATTTTCATTAACGCCGTTATTCCCGAAATGATTGCAGCAAACGAGCTGGAAGGTTGTATTTATTATACATTCTCGCAGGATTTGACAGATGAAAATATATTCCATCTTTTGGAAGGCTGGAAAGATGAAGAAGCTTATGAACGTCATGAAAACTCGGAAACATTTTTGAAAGCTTTGAGTACGGTTGTGAAAAATGTTAGAATTGTTGACCGAGAAGGAGTTCGTTACGACGTTGCAAAAATTCATATCGACGACCCTCGCGGAAAGGTACGATTGTAGATTATGATTAATTCTTAAATTAATAGAATGAAAAACATTAATAAACTGATTTGGTTTTTACTTGCTGGTTTTCTGCTTATTCAGTTTTTCAGACCGGAAAATATCAATGACGGAAAACCTACGCAAGACCTTGTGAATGTTCCCAAAGATGTCAATACAATTCTCAGAAATTCGTGTTTTGATTGTCATTCTTCGGAAGCCAATTTACGTTGGTATGATAAAATAACACCGGCTAATTTTTTTGTCAATTCTCACATCAAAGAAGGTCGTGAAGCGCTTGATTTTTCTAAATGGAATTCGTGGCCAAAACCACAGCAGAATTCAACGATTTATTACGCTATAAATAAAGTTTTATCTGGCGAAATGCCAATTCCGAGTTATGCCGCAGTTCATTCTTCTGCAAAATTGAATGAACATCAAATTGAAATTCTTAAAAATTATGCATTATCATTTTCTCCAAGAAAAGTTTCGGATAGTTCACAAATCAATTCGGCGGAAAAGCAATACAATTCTTGGATTAAAGGAGAACTTAAACATCCGACTGTAAAGCCTTCTCCAAACGGTTTGCAATATATTCCTGATTATCGAAACTGGAAAGCCATCAGCACAACCGACCGCTTTGACAATGGAACAATGCGTATTATTTTCGGAAATGATATTGCGGTAAAAGCGATTCAGGAGAAACATACGAATCCTTGGCCGGATGGAACTGCATTTGCAAAAACAGCTTGGAAACAGTTGGTGAAAAAAGATGGAAGCGTGGCAACCGGAGATTTTGTTCAGGTGGAATTTATGGTAAAAGATGCGAAAAAATATGAAAAAACCAAAGGTTGGGCTTGGGGAAGATGGAAAGGAAATGACCTGAAACCTTATGGAGACACGCCGGATTTTGATAAAGAATGCATCGAATGTCACAAGCCAATGGCAGATAGAGATTATGTTTTTACATCGCCTTTGTATTTAATTTCACAACTCAAAAAAATTCAGAAATAATGAAAAAATACAGATTGTTTTTGATTCTTATTTTAATCATTTCCTGCAGTGAAAAGTCTCAGGAATTACTTAACATTAATGCATCAATCCAACAGAGCAACGAATTGAAAGAAAATCCTTTGCTGATGCATCCGATAACGTTCTCGATCAAGCCAAAAGACAGCACAATGTCAACTTTGTATGGAAATGAAATTGCTTTTGATTATGCAAAACAACATTCTGATTTCAAATATCCCAAAGGTGCAATTCTTTATGAAGTGACTTGGAGGCAAAAATCTGATGAACTTTGGTTTGGTGGAAATATCCCGAAAGAAATTTATTCTGTTGAGAAAATTTCTTTTGACAATGATAATTCTGTTTACGAAAAATTTAAAGGGAAGACTTTGAAGAAAACGAAAGTTGATGACTCTGAAGAAAAATTGAGAAAATATTTTATTTCTGAACAGAAAATGACAGTGTCAAAATAGTGTATTTTGTATTCTAATTCTGTAATCATTTAGCTATTGATATTATGTTTATAGATGATTTGAAACATTTCATAATAACATTAAATGACAACATTTTTATGTACCAAAGTTTATTTTATCTAAGTCATAGCAATTATGAAAAAGAAATTAGAAATTGAAAAAATAGATATTTATGATTCAATAAGTTTTCTTAAAGAAGAAGATGATATAGACTTATCTGTAGAAGAAGCAATTATGATTACAGACTTTTTTAAGATTATATCATATTTTGCTATTAAGCAACTTCTTAAAGAAAAATATTTTAATGTACTATAGAGAGTCGAGCTTATTTTACATTTGGTTCGATTCCTTTTATGTTGACAAGACAAAAAAGTCGAACCATTAATCAATGGTGTTTAATGTACTGATTATTAATGGTTTGCGTTTTATTTCTTATTTGTGAAATAAATTATGTAAGTAGCTGAGAATGAGTGTTAAAAAATAAAAATGGCACCAACTGTCTTTAGTTGGTGCCATTTGACTTCTGTACCCATAACCGAAGACATATCGAAACATTTGGTTGAGGATTTGGAAAGAATTGCAGAATTAAATAATCCTGTCATGTGACCTTAACGAGCGTATCTTCAAACACTTTTATTGATGATTTGGTTCGTTTGAGTCAAATTAAACAAGAATTACAGGGCTCATTTTATCATAATTTCATTTAGTTTGAACTAATACAATTTAATAAAGTAAAAAACAATAAACATTGGAATTCCATACTTGGCTGCAATTGTCCACTTTAAAATCAAGAAGGATGATTTACTATGACAAATTAAAAATAGTAGTTTATATTGTTATAAAATAGTTTCTGAAATATACTCTTCGACTCTGTCCCGCTTGGTGTACATATCATACCATATCTCTGCGATTTTATCCTGTACGCCGGAACCTTCCTGCATCCACACCCCAATGCCGATATGTCCAGCATAAATACCTTTGTCGGATAACTCGGTGTTTAGATTAAGAACATGATTACGCAGTCCTGCCATTGCGATCCCGACGTTGCCCATCATAGGCGTTGGGTGGATAGACGAGCCTCCGGTCGTAAATAGCAATGCTCCCGTATGTTTTTCCAACATCGTCGGAAGTACTTCACCAATGCATGAAATGGCGCCCAAAACGTTAAACTGAAATTGCTGAAGTGCGTTTTCTTCATTGACAGCCAACGTTCCCGCCAAATTTTGGACGCTCGGTATCGGGCTGTACTCAAGGACATCTATAAAGCCGTATTTTTCCTTAATCGCATCAAAGGCAGAACTGATCTGCGTCTTATCCGTAATATCCGCCGTAAAAGCTGCTGCTTCGATTCCTAATTTATTCAGTTCCGCTACCAGACTGTCCAGCTTTTCTTGATTTCGTGCGATTAGGGCTACCCTGAATCCATTTTCACCAAATTTTTTTGCGATGGACAGACCCAATCCGGAACCTGCCCCAACTATTGCTATTGTTTTCATTTTTAATGATTATATGTAAAATCTTTATGTATTTAATTGCATTCTCCGTCAATTGAACAGCTTTTTCCCTGTATCGTTTCCAATGTGGTCTGCGGGTTTTCTTTCTGCCATTCGGAAAAAGACCTTTCAAGGGTTTGCAAAATGTCATTGGGCTGTTGTGCTCCTGCGATGGCGTATTTTCGGTTGACCACGAAAAAAGGGACACCTTTGGCGCCTAAGGTCTGGGCTTCACGACTGTCGTTTTCTACTTTCTGTAAGTAAAGAGGATTAGTAAGTGCTGTATTGACCTCGGTTTCCGTTAAACCGATCTCTTTTCCAAGCTCGATAAGGGTTGCTTTATCATTTAGATTTTTGCCTCGTGTAAAATAAGCATAGAACAAGATTTCTTCCGCTTTTTCCCCAAACCCTTTGGTTTTGGCAAACTGTATGATGCGGTGACCTTTCATCGAATTGGTGACCAAAGCTTTATCAAGGTTATAATCAAGACCTACACTTTTGGCATATTGTATCAGATCTTGATGTCTCGCTTTTGACTGCTCATATGTCATACCTTTTCGGTCGGCTACAAACCTATACATATCATCCTGGTACTTGGGTACTTCGGGCATAGCAGGATCGATCTGAAAACTTTTCCATTCTACTTCTATGAGTTCTTTATTTGGGAACTGTGCTAGAGCTTTCTCGAAATTACGTTTTCCGATATAGCAGAATGGACACATAATATCAGACCATATTTCTATTTTCATTTTATTTTCCATTGTCCTGTTTTTTGTTTTTGTCAATTGTCCTTGATGCTTTTCCTGACCGAAAGTCATAAAGAAGAGCAAGGAGAAAATCACTGTCAGTGAACTATTTTTCATAGTTCAATTTACGGAAATAATAATAGGATACGGCAAGCAATGTAAACGGAACAAGCGGGGCAACACCTTTCGCTAGTCCATCTACCATACCGTGCGCCAGACTTGCTGACAGCAAGAGGATTCCGAATCCTACGTAAGCCCATTCTTTAAACATCGTTGGGATAGCCGGAATGAGGATAATGATCGCTCCCACGATCTTCAAGATATCCAGTTCAAGTGGGAAATAATCAGGGAACTGTAATTTTTTGATCGTCTCGATGAGGTATTCTTTTGGTGCGAAATACGATGGTAGGATGATCAAAGCCATCGTAAGGCTGGTGATGATCCAATAGATACGTTTTGCTTTTTTATCAGGATTTTGGGAGAAGTCGGTCTGCTTTGTCATTTTTTTAATTAATAGTTAAAAATTTATGTTACAATTTTTTAATAACACAAAATTACATATATTTGCTTACATTTTGTAAGCAGTTACCCAAATGTAAGCGGTTACCTTAAAGTAAGCAGTATGAAAGAACAATTCCCAAAAAGTACCGAAACCGAATGTCTGGCGAGAATGCTGACCGTGCGTGATGCCCTTGACGTAATCAGTGGCAAATGGAAGATCCTGATCATTATTTCCATTATGAGCGGTCACAAACGTTTCAGGGAAATAGAAAGGAGCATTCCGAAAATTTCCTCAAAAGTTTTAGCTAAAGAACTGAAAGACCTGGAGGAGCATCAGCTCATCAAACGCACCGTCTATGACGAATCTCCTGTCTTGGTGGAGTACACCGCCACGGATTATGTTTTCACATTACAAAAGGTCATTGAGGAACTGCATAATTGGGGAGCCAATCACAGGAAAAAGATATTGGGAAAGTAAGATATTATTTGCAAGTTCAGAGCAATATACTAGATGTTTTCGCGGAT
Organism: Candidatus Chryseobacterium colombiense; assembly: GCA_029203185.1. Classification (NCBI taxonomy): domain Bacteria; kingdom Pseudomonadati; phylum Bacteroidota; class Flavobacteriia; order Flavobacteriales; family Weeksellaceae; genus Chryseobacterium; species Candidatus Chryseobacterium colombiense. The sequence continues at coordinate 4,173,530 of CP119310.1, forward strand.
AAGTTCATTTAATATTAAGAGATAATGAATAATAATATTACAAAATCTTATTTAAAATCTAAATTCTCGAATTTGGCAAAAGACCCAATATTCAATTAACATAAAATACTCTCACCAAAAATTGTAGGTGTAAAACATCTTTATTAATATTGTGTTCATATGTCCACAAAAGAAGCTTTTAGAACGTTTGGTTTCCCCAAGGTTGGTACCGTTTTATTTTTGTTGCTGATGATTTTGCATGGTTGCAAGGATGCTTCAACAAAATCGGATAAAATCAAAATCGGCTTTTCGCAAGGTTTGGGAAATCATCCCTGGAGACAGGCTATGAATCATTCCATGGAGATTCAGGCGTCTTTGCATTCTGAGGTACAGCTAAGCATTAGTAAAGCAGAAGGTTCGGTTCAGAAGCAAATCGAGGATATTCAGAAGATGATAGATAATGAAGCGGATATCATCATTATTTCACCCATTGACCCCAATTCGCTGGTTCCGGTGGTGGAAAAAGCCTTTGCGAAAAAGATTCCTGTGATTTTGGTGGATAGGAAAATCAATTCTGATAAATATGCTACTTATATCGGTGCTGATAATGTGGAGATTGGCAAAGAAGCAGCGCAGTATATTATCTCGGATTCTAAAAATTTAAAAAAAGTCATTGAAATAAAAGGCGATGACAATTCTTCGCCTACAACGGAAAGAAGTCTGGGTTTCCAGCAGACTATTAAAAATAATTCAAATACAGAACTGATAAAAACCTTCAAAGGTCTTCCGGCTGAAGCATTCAGAAAAACTCTGGATTCATTGGGAAATCAGGCTCTTTATGTTTTTGCTTTCAATGACCAACTCGCTACGCAAGCATGGCAAATAGCGAGAAATGCCGGTGTGGAAAATCAAATCAAATTTATCGGTGTGGATGGTCTGAATACCAAAGACGGTGGAATTCAGATGGTTCTTGACGGTAAATTGAATGCCACTTTACTTTATCCTACCGGCGGAACGGAAGCCATTGAGACTGCCATTAAAATCTACCACGGGCACATTCCACCGAAACGCATCAAGCTCAGTACAACCATTATCGACAGGCTGAATGCTGAAATTATGCGCAACCAGTTCGATAAAATCATAGAACAGCAGGGCGTGATTGAAAATCAGGTGAATGCCGTGAAAAAGCAGACCGAACTCTATTCTTCCCAAAGAGAATTGTTCCGATGGTCTGTTGTACTTTTGATTCTGATGTTTTGCCTGATTGCCTATGCTATTTACCTGATTTATACCATTAAAATTAAAAATAAACAGCTTATTCTCACCAACGAACGTGTGACGATTCAAAGGAATCAGATTGAAACCATTGCTAACGAGCTCAAGGAAAGTAATGAAGCAAGAGTAAACTTTTTTACGGGTTTGTCCCACGAGTTCAAAACACCGATAACCCTCATTTTAAGTTCTTTGGAATCATTGAAAGATACCTTTAAAAGCAAGGGGACAAAGCCGTCTTATGAGCTGGAGCTGATTAATAAAAATTCAAACCGTTTGCTAAGGTTGGTGGATAATCTTTTGGATTTCAGGAAAATAGAAAATAAAACCTTTAATTTAAGGGTTTCCAAAACCAATATCTACGATTTCACTTATGGCATTTTCAGGGATTTTGAAAACGAAGCGAAAAAAAGGAATATTAAGTTTGAAATTCATTCTGCAAACAAAAATCTGGAACTGTATATTGACAGAAACCTGATGGATAAAGTATATTTTAACCTTTTGTCAAATGCTTTTAAATTTACACCGGACAACGGGAAAATTGAAATTACGATTCAGGAAAAAGGAAATCAGGCAGTTATCAGCTTCAAAGACAACGGTATAGGAATTCCGGAAAAAGAGATCAGCAACGTTTTCGAACCCTACTTCAAAGGTTCCAACAACCGGAAAAATAGTTCAGGAATCGGGCTTCATCTCAGCCGTCAGTTTGTGGAGCTTCATCTCGGGAAAATCGAGGTCAGCTCTTTTCAGGGAACGGAATTTATCATCAGTCTTTACAAAGGAAACAAGCATTTCAATGAAGATCAGATGATAAAAGAACCGAGTATTATGGATGCGGAAACGTTGGCAAAAGATGCTGTTTTCGGCGTGGCGGAAGAAGGAAGTTTTATGCAAAACCAGGAAAATCCAGGTGATCGGTATTCTTTGCTTTTGGTGGAGGATAACTCGGATTTGTCTTTTTTCCTCAGCAATAAGCTTCAGACGGAATTTGATGTAATGGTTTCCGATGGTACGGATGCGATTGATAAAGCGCTAAGTGAGATTCCCGACATCATTGTCTGCGATGTGAATCTTCCTGGAAAAAATGGCTTTGAAATCTGCGAAATCCTTAAAAACGACCTCAGAACATCTCATATTCCGGTTATTCTCCTTACGGCTTTGGACAATAAGGAATCTTATCTTCAGGGACTGAAATCCGGGGTTGATCTTTATCTTACGAAGCCATTCAGCTATCCGATTCTGACACAGTCGCTGCGTTCATTGCTTTACAACCGCGAAAAACTACGTTATTATTACACCAACAACATCGGAAGAATTGTGGACAGCAAATCCTTCGGAAGTATGGAGCAGACGTTCGTGAACAAATTGAATCAGATTATCAAAACCAATATTGATAATCCCGATTTTTCAGTGGAAAATCTTGCAGATTTACTTAATATTTCAAGAATCCAGCTTTACAGGAAAATCAAGGCAATGTTTGATGTGAATGTAAGCGACTACATCAACAATATCCGTCTGGAACAGGCGAAATCGATGCTGCAAAATCCGGGACTGACGATTTCCGAAATTGCTTATAAAACCGGCTTCTCTTCTCCGAATTATTTCTCCACAGTCTTCAAAAATAAGTTTGGGGTTTCTCCGAATGTGTTTAGAAGAGCGTTGGCGATGAATAATTCTAATTGAAAAATGCTGCAAGTGATGTTAAAACTATAAATATGAAACTAGATTGGATTATCGAAAGTCAAGATATTCTTAAAGTTAACGATTTAATAGATAGAAATAAAAATAAAATTTTCTATAAACAACGTTTAGAGAAGAATATATATAAAAAAGAAGTGATTTCTGATAGAGAAAGAATTTGGAAAAGCATTATTGTTTGTCTTCTTACTTCTCAACAAAATTCAAGCGCAGAAAGCCCGGTTGCAAGATTTTCGGGCTTAAAGCCATTTCCTTTAAGTTTAGAAATTTGTCAATCTGAATCAGAACAATTGGAGAAATTTATAGCAGACAAATTGAAAAGTTTTGGAGGAATAAGGTTTTACGATAGAATTGCAAACCTTTTGATAAAGAATTTTGAATATTTGGAAATGTCTAACTGGATAATTTTGAGTGAAATAAATACATCTTTAGAAAATAGAAACTTAAATGTAAAAACTCAGATTCAATTGGAGAGAAAATGTGCAAAGAAAGTTCAAGACAAACTGATGGGTTTTGGCCCGAAACAATCCCGAAATCTTCTTCAAATGTTGGGTTTAACGGTTTACGAAATACCGATTGACAGCAGAATTACAAAATGGCTCAATAATGAATTAAATTTTCCAATTACAGTTTCTGTGGCAACTTTGCAGGATTTGAATTTCTACTGTTTCGTTTCGGATGCTATTCAAAATCTTTGCGAAAAATGCCATATAGAACCTTGTTTATTTGATGCAGCTGTTTTTATTGAGGGAGATAAGGGAGAATGGACTCTTGAAAATTCAATATTTTAGGAGTAAACTTTCCTATCGTGTATTTTGAAATTTATTAAATTATCTCTCCACAGTTTTCAAAAATTGCTTGCTCGAAGTATTCATCTTATAAAAACTAAAGCCGTAGTTTCCCAAAACCCGACCTCAAATTTCGGTCAATCTTCCCACACTAACATTCGTTCATACTTCTGAAAATCCTCATAATCCACGTAACATTTTTATAGAATGGTGTTACATTTTTGAAACATCGTTATCATATTTTGAAATTAAATCAATTTTAAAATTTTGATTTTCAGTTAATTAAAGTTGGTTAACAAATAATTAACCTTGACGAAATATTTTGTTACATAATTAGACCTTCGCATTCCTGTCCCGGGATATATTAGCCACAAACAAATTAATAATTCTATTTATGAATAAAATTTTGATGTGGTCTGTCACTGCAGCTTTGGCAGGATTTCTTTTCGGGTTTGATGTTGTGGTGATTTCCGGAGCCGATAAAAAATTGCAGGCACTTTGGCAGAGTTCAGACGCATTCCACGGTGCGGTAGTAATGGGAATGGCATTGTGGGGAACCGTTATCGGCGCCATCTTTGGCGGAATTCCGACCAACACATTCGGGCGTAAAAAAACACTTTTGGCAATCGGCGCCTTATATGCACTTTCAGCAATCGGAACGGCGCTTTCCAATGATCCTTATATTTTCGCATTCTTCAGATTTATGGGCGGCTTGGGCGTTGGAGCATCCACTATCGCTGCACCGGCTTATATTTCCGAAATCGCTCCTGCAAAAGACCGAGGAAGATTGGTTTCCCTGTATCAGTTCAATATTGTTTTGGGGATTTTGGTTGCCTTTTTATCCAATTACCTACTCAGTGGAATCGGAGATAACGACTGGAGATGGATGCTTGGTGTTCAGGCAATTCCGGCAAGTATCTACACCTTATGTGTACTTATAATTCCGGAAAGCCCGAGATGGCTCGTTTCCAAAGGCAGAATAAATGAAGCCAAAAATGTAGTTAAAATCGTAAATCCGGATCAGGATTCTGACCTACTCATTTCTCAGATGGAAGACGATCACGCCGAAGCGCCAAAGGAAAATATTTTTATGAAAAAATATCGTTTTCCGCTGATGCTCGCTTTCCTTGTCGCATTTTTCAATCAGATGTCGGGCATCAATGCATTCTTATATTATGCACCGAGAATTTTTGGTGAGGCTGGATTGGGCGAGAAAACCGCACTTCTCAGCAGCATCGGGATTGGTATTGTCAATATGGTTTTCACACTGGTTGGTGTTAATCTCATTGACAAAGTGGGCAGAAGAACTTTGATGTATATTGGTTCCATAGGCTATATTATCTCTTTGGGACTCGTTTCTATGGCATTTTATTTCCATTGGTCAGGTTTAGCGATTCCTGTGTTTTTATTCCTGTTTATCGCTTCTCACGCCATCGGACAGGGAACGGTGATCTGGGTTTTTATCTCCGAGATTTTTCCGAACCATCTCCGTGCATCAGGACAGGCATTCGGAAGTTCCACACACTGGGTTTTGGCAGCGATAATTCCGTCCCTTATCCCGACTTTATTTTCAACGATTGGCGCCGGAACGGTATTTCTGGTATTCACGATCGCTATGGTATTCCAGCTGTTATTTGTGATTTTTATGATGCCGGAAACAAAAGGCATGTCACTGGAAAAATTAAGCAAAACACTTACAAAAGAATAAACCCTTCAAAATCTTCGAGAAAAAATAATCAATGAAAAAAATAATATCAAGTTTAATTGTCGCTTCTGTCTTTTTTTCGAATCTCAACGCTCAGTCGGATTCGCAGAAGGAAGAGCAGCTTTACCGCCCCAATTTCCATTTCAGTCCCAAAAAAGGATGGATGAATGATCCGAACGGTCTTTATTACAAAGACGGTGTTTATCACCTGTTCTTCCAGCATTATCCCGATGGAAACAAATGGGGACCGATGCATTGGGGACACGCCACAAGCAAAGACCTTGTCAAGTGGGAAGAGCAGCCGATTGCTCTTTATCCGGATGATTTAGGATATATTTTCTCAGGAAGTGCGGTGGTCGATAAAAACAATACTTCAGGTTTCGGAGATTCCAAAAATAATCCTGTCGTTGCGGTGTACACTTACCACAATCCCAACCGGGAAAAAGACGGTAAGATAGATGTGGAATCACAGGGAATTGCTTACTCTTTGGATAATAGCAAGACTTGGACAAAATATAGTGCAAATCCTGTTCTTAAAAATCCGGGAGTCCGTGATTTTCGTGACCCAAAGGTGTTTTGGGACAGCAAAAGACAGCAATGGATTATGGTTTTGGCGGCTCAGGACAGAACGCACTTTTACGCCTCAAAAAACCTGAAGGAATGGACCTTTCAATCCGAATTTGGAAAAGATCTGGGCGGTCACGGCGGCGTTTGGGAATGCCCCGATCTATTTCCGTTGAAAGTCGAAGGTACCAATGAAGAAAAATGGGTTCTGATCGTCAATATCAATCCAGGCGGACCGAATAATGGTTCTGCAGGACAATATTTTGTCGGTGATTTTGACGGGAAAACTTTTAAGATTGATGAACATTTCACGAAACAGCTTCAGAAAGAAAAAGCAGCCTGGCTCGATTGGGGAAAAGACAATTATGCCAGTGTTTCATTTGATAATGTTCCGCAGGGAAAAAGGGTGATTATCGGCTGGATGAGCAACTGGGAATATGCGCAGGAAGTTCCTACGGAAGCGTGGAGAAGCAGTACAACAATGGCGAGGGAAGTTTCACTCAAAAAAACAAAAGACGGCTATATCCTTAAAAATATTCCGGTTGCCGGACTGAAAAATTATCAAGGGAAATCTATCCGGAAAAAAATCAATCTGAAAAGTGAAAATAAATTAATAGATAAATCAGAAATTGACCTGACTAAAGCTGTTCTCGATTTAGATGTAAAGAAAATGACTGCCGGAACTTATAGCTTTTCTCTGAAAAATTCTTTAAGAGAAGAAGTCGTTTTTGGAATTGATAATAAAACAAAAGAATTGTTCGTAGACCGTTCCAAATCAGGGAAAACAGATTTCGGAAAAAACTATTCAACACCTGTTACCAAAGCACCTTTGAATCAGATGTATCCTGAAGCAAAAATGAAACTTGTTATCGACAAGACTTCCATTGAAATCTTCTTTAATGACGGCGAAAAAGTACTGACCGAAATCTTCTTCCCGAACGAACATCTCTCGGAACTGACCTTATCAACAGACACGAAAGGAAGCTCATTAGATATCAATGCAAATCAGCTTGATATTAATAAGAGATAGCAATGTAGAACATTCCGTAGACAATTAATTAAAATTAAAACTATATGATATGAAGAAATATAAAATTGCAGTCGCCTTTTGTCTTCTTCCGTTTTCCTACATTTTTGCGCAGGAAATTGTGAAAGGAAAGGTACTGTCTCCCAATCAGAAACCGCTGAGCGGCGTTACCGTAACAGTTTCTGAAACAGGTACTACTACAACGACTGATAGCAATGGAACATTTCAGATCAATGATTTGAAGAAAGGAAACACGCTGGTTTTTACCTATTCCGATTATACTACGAAAGAAGTGGTGGTGGATGAAAAAACTGTCCTCAACATCATTCTGGCAGCCGATAAGGTGAAGAACATTGACGAAGTTGTGGTGACCGGATATACTAAGCAGAAAAAAGCCGACATCACCGGAGCAGTTTCCATTGTTGATATGAAAGATCTTAACAAACAGGCGGAACCGAATCCCATCAAATCACTACAGGGAAGAGTAGCTGGGGTGAATATCTCCGCCGATGGCTCGCCTTCAGGAGGAAGTACCAAAGTTCTGATTCGTGGTGTCGGGACACTGAACAATACCGACCCGCTTTATGTCATAGACGGTGTACCAACAAAAGCAGGAATGCACGAGCTGAATCCGGGCGACATCGAAACGATGCAGGTACTGAAAGATGCTTCTTCCGCAAGTATTTATGGTTCCAGAGCGGCAAACGGTGTGATTATCATTACCACCAAAAAAGGGAAAAAAGGCAAGATGAGAATCGACCTGAATTATTATACTGCTTTTTCCCAATATGCGAAAAAAACGCCTGTTCTCAACGCAAAACAATTCGGGCAGGTGCTTTGGCAGGCTAATATCAATGACGGTCTGAATCCGAACAATAATAACCTGAGCTACAGCTTCGACTGGGGCGTTCAGAACGGCGTTCCGACCTTGTACAACAGCTACGTTCCGGAATATCTGGATACAGCAAAAACCATCAAATCTGCCAACACCAATTGGTATGATGAGGTTTCCCAGACCGGTGTTGCCAATTCTTTGGATGTGGCGGCTTCAAGCGCGTCAGACAAAGGTTCTTACTATTTCTCGATGGGGTATTATGACAATGACGGTATCGTAAAGCTGACCAATTTCAAGAGATTGTCTGCCCGTGTGAATACTTCCTATAATTTTTTCGATGGTAAATTAAAAATCGGGGAAAATTTTACATACAATAAAACTAACGAATTGATCGATCCGGGTGTTCTTGATCCGGCTTTGAGAGCGTTGCCGATTATTCCTGTTCATACCGTGGACGGAATCGGATGGGGCGGTCCGGTTGGAGGGATGAATGACCGTCAAAATCCTGTCCGTCTTTTGGAATACAACAAAGACAACGGTTATCGTTACCAGCGTTTTTTCGGAAATGTTTATGCCGAATTACAGCCTGTGAAAAACCTGACGTTGAAATCAAGCTTCGGTGTTGATTTTTCGAATTATTATAAAAGAATGTTACAAAGAAGCTATGTTTCGGGCTATCTTCAGAATAAAACAAATGCTGTAAATATTGACCAGTCGGATACTGAAAAATGGACCTGGACCAATACCGCTCAATACACGGCCAAAGCAGGAAATCACCACTTCGATTTGCTGGGCGGAATGGAAATGTATAAAGATATCTATAACAATACATGGCTCAGAAAAGAAGGATTTCTGATTGAAACGCCAGATTATATGTATCCTGATGCGGGAACGGGAGATGCATTCAACGGTGGAAGTTCTACCTATTACAGCTTGTTGTCGTACTTCGGGAAGTTTTCCTACGATTATGACAATCGTTATCTTTTCTCTGCAACAGTGCGCTATGATGGCTCGTCAAGATTCGGGAAGAACAATCGTTTTGGAACATTCCCGGCATTTTCGGCTGGATGGAGAATCAACAAGGAAGATTTTGCGGAGAAATGGATTCCGTTTTTCTCAGATTTAAGGCTGAGAGCAGGTTGGGGACAGACCGGAAACCAGGAAATCAGCAATTCGGCAGTATATTCTCTTTACATTGCCAATTATGCAGGCGGAAATCCGACCTGGGCAACTTCTTACGGAACGGCTTACGATATTTCCGGGGTGGGAAGCGGTTTATTGCCTTCAGGATTCATCGCAACACAAACCAAAAATGATGATCTGAAATGGGAAACTACCACGCAAACCAACCTAGGTCTGGATTTCGGATTTTTTAATCAGAAACTGACGGGAAGCGTGGATATTTATAAAAAAGATACCAAAGATATTCTCGTTTTACCTCCTTATCTGGGCGTGATTGGCGAAGGCGGAAACCGCTGGATCAACGGCGCTTCGATGGAAAATAAAGGGATTGAGGTTGCCTTAGGTTATCAGGACAAAACTTCCGGTGGATTCGGATACGAGATTTCAGGAAATTTCTCAATGAACCGGAACAAAATCACGGAATTACCACAATCTGTTATCAACAATTATGGCGGAAACGGGACAACCGATAATATTCTCGGAAGGCCAATCAATTCAATGTATGGTTATGTTGCCGACGGACTTTTCAGAACGCAGGCAGAAGTTGATAATTCCGCTACGCAGCCGGGTAAAGGTTTAGGAAGAATCTGTTATGCCGATTTAAATAATGATGGAATTATCGACGACAAAGACAGAACGTGGATCGGAAATCCGAATCCGGGATTTATGTATGGCGTTAATCTTAATTTTTCCTACAAAAATTTCGATTTGTCTACCTTTTGGCAAGGCATCGGCGATGTGGATGTCATTAATTCTAAAAAATACCAGACCGATTTCTGGAGTGTGGATGATGTAGGATCTAATAAAGGAACAAGATTGCTCAACGCATGGTCACCACAGAATCCGAACTCTGATATTCCGGCACTCACAACAGTGGACAGCAACGCAGAATCCAGATTTTCATCCTATTATGTAGAGAACGGAAGCTATCTGAAATTAAGGGTTTTACAGTTAGGGTACAGCCTTCCTAAAAATGTGTTGGAGCAGTACAGGCTTACCAATTTCAGGATTTACATCAGCGCACAGAATCTTCTGACTATCAAATCCAAAAGTTTCACGGGTATTGATCCGGAAACACCGGCTTTCGGTTATCCGCTACCGCTGACGTTCAATTTTGGAGTTAATTTATCCCTTTAAATTTTAAAATATTAAAACAATGAAAAAATATATACTATTAACAGTTGCCTGTGCATTTTTTTTGGGAACAACTTCCTGCAACGATTTTCTGGACAATGAACCAAGAGGCGTGCTTTCCGAAGCCGATGTTGTAACACCTGAGAATGTGGACGGTTTTGTGATCGCAGCTTATGCGGCACTTGGAAACGACCATTACGATACGCCTTTCAGTCTTTGGCCATACGGAAATGTACGTTCGGACGATGCTTACAAAGGCGGAAGCGGAACTAATGATATTCAGGCATTTCACTTTTTTGAAATTTCCAACAATATCCGTTCGGATTTTGGTGAATTGGACCGTCTCTGGTATCTGCATTATGTCGGAATCGGAAGATGCAACAAAGCAATTGCAGCGCTTAACCAGCTTTCTGAAGCGCAATACCCAAACAAGAAGAAACGTATTGCCGAGATGAAATTTGTGAGAGGACATTTTTATTTTATGTTGAAGATCCTTTTCAAATATGTGCCTTACGTAGATGAAAATACACCGATTGATGATTACCCGAAAATCTCCAACCGTGCGAAAACCGACCAGCAACTGTGGGATGCCATCGCTTCAAATTTTGAAGATGCTGCCGCCAATTTGCCTGCAACGCAATCCGAAGTCGGAAGACCAAAGAAAAGTGCGGCTTATGCATATTTGGCAAAAGTGAGATTGTATCAGGCTTATGAGCAGGACGATAATTATACGGTGACCCAAATCAATCCGGTAACGCTTCAGAAATCCATTGACGCAGCTAATCAGGTGATCGGAAATTATACCCTGGAATCAGATTTTGGGTATAACTTCCTTCCGGGAACGCATGAGAATGGTCCGGAATCGGTTTTCTCCATTCAATATTCCGATAATGACGGAACGCTTTTCGGAAGGTTGAATTATGGTGATGTGCTTTCTCTCCCACAAGGTTTAGGATGTTGCGATTTCCACAAACCAAGCCAGAATCTGGTGAATGCTTTCAAGACAACGTCACAAGGTTTGCCGATGTTCGATACATATAATGACACGGATTTGAATTATAATCAGCTCAATAATTACAAAGTAGATCCAAGACTTTACCACACGGTTGCTTTGCCGGGATTGCCTTGGAAATATGAGGAAAACAAAATCTATCAGGAAAGCTGGAACAGAAGCCCGGGAACGTACGGGTATTATGCTTCGTTAAAGGAAAATGTACCGGTTGGCTGTGGCTGTACCGTGAATGTAGACCCGTTTTATGCCAATTCTAAAAACAGGATCATCATCCGTTATTCCGATGTGTTGCTGATGAAAGCCGAAGCTTTAATAGAGCTTGGACAAATCAACGAAGCGTTGCCATTGATTAATCAGGTGAGACAACGTGCAGCAAACAGTACCGTTTTGACCGGAAGTTACACTTCAAACAATCTGATCAGCAAATATGAACCGGGCGTGAACTGTACATGGAATCAGGATTTTGCAAGAAAAGCCCTGAGATGGGAGCGCAGAATGGAATTTGCAATGGAAGGCAGCCGTTTCTTCGACCTTGTGAGGTGGGGAACCGCAGCAGGTACGATGAATACCTATTATTCCGGAGAAAAAACGAAAAGATCTTACTATTCCCAGGCAGGATTTGACCATGGAATCGAAGAATACTGCCCGATTCCATTGGCTCAGATCAATTTCAGCCAAGGATTGTACAAGCAAAATAACGGTTATTAAAAACGAAAGATTTATGAAAACAATATTTAATAAACTCCTGGTATATTTCATTTTGCTGGTTTCCGCTATGTTGGTCTGGTCCTGCGACAACAGCATGGAAGACGGTCTGGTAACAGATGTTTCGGTGAATGTGTCTTCCTTTAAAGTAAACGGTGTTTCAGGAGACATTGACAATAAAAATGATAAAATCACGGTAACATTGCCTTACGGAACGAGTGTAAAAGCTTTATCGCCAATAATAGAAATTCCACAAGGTGCAATTATTTCCCCGGCCTCGGGAGCTGTAATTGATTTTTCACAGCCTGTCAAATTCAGAGTAAAGAATGGTAATATTTATAAAGATTATCAGGTGACGGTTCAGGCTCAGGTTCCGATTATCAGTTTTAAAATCAACGGATTATTGGCAACCATCAACCATTCCAGCAAGACGATTTCACTTACAATGCCGGAAGGAACTAATCTTACCGCATTGCAGCCTATGATAGAAATGGCAAATGGTGTGAGCATCAATCCTGCATCAGGAACTACAATTAATTTCAGCAGTCCTGTACAGTTCACCGTTTCCAATGCGAATCTGACTGAAATCTATACGGCAAAAGTAACCACTCCGGTTTCTGGACCAACAGTGGCATTTCTCGGAACGGCAGCAACCAGAACAGGTCTTACCAATCCTGATGAAATTGCAGCTTCTGACTGGCTTTTCGGAAAATTTTCTGGAGCAGTTTACGTTTCAATGGCAGATGTGGCGAGTGGTGCAGCTAACCTTACGGGCATCAATGTGATTTGGTGGCATTTTGACTCGGCTACCACTTTGCCTGGTGATGCACTGAATGCAAATGTAACTTCCAAAATCAAAACCTATCTGAATGCGGGCGGAAATATTCTTTTAACAGGATTTGCTGCTCAATATGTGGATGCTTTGGGAATTGTGCCTTCGGGAAAAGGTCCGAATAATGTTTTCGGGGATTTCTTACCGAACGGGTTTGTAGATGCGAACAATGATTGGGGAATTTCTTTCAAAGGGAACGAAGCACATCCTGTTTTTGACGGGCTCCAGACCTACGAATCCGGGAAAGCCAATTTCCTTCAGAAAGGAACATTCAGATTGAATCACACCGCTTGGTGGTTCTTGCCGGACTGGGGTGGCTATGTAAACGGAGCCGGATGGAGAACACAGACAGGAGGAAATAACCTTGCCAGTGAAGCTTGGGACAATACTCTAGACGGACGTGTTGCCGTGGCCGAATTTCCGGGTGGAACTGCCAATAAAAAGTGTATCACCATCTCAATGGGCGCTTATGACTGGTACAACGAAACCTCGAACGGAACATCAAGTCAGCCAAACGGATTTTTGGATAACATCAAAAAAATCACGGAGAACAGCCTTAATTATCTTGTAACGCATTAATATCAGAATCAATGACAATCAAAACAATATATTTAGCCGCTGTGATGGCTTTGGCAACTTATTCCTGCCAAAATCATGATTCGGAGGCCGATGTGAATCCGGATGATATTTTCAGACAGACGAACATCTTTCCACAACCGCCCAATCAGTGGATGGAAACTACTAATCCTTATTACACTGCTGGTTATGTTGGTGATGTAATGCCATATTACGAAAACGGAAAATTCCACCTTTTCTTTCTGCACGATGCTAAAACCAAACCTGCAGGCGAAGGATTTCACGATATTCACAGCTTTGAGACGACCAATTTTAAAGATTTTACTTATCAAGGGAGACAAATTCTCTACGGAACGGCTTCCGAACCGGATTTTGGTGTTGGAACGGGTAGTCTTGTGAAGGTCGGGAGTACGTATTTTTACTATTACACAGGTCATAATGAGATTGCTTCATTTTTAGCGGGTAATCCGAGGGAAAGCGTGCTTTTGGCTACAAGTACCGATATGAAAAACTGGACGAAAGTGAAGAATTTTAAAATCACTGCTCCGGCTGGCTATTATGATTATGAATTCCGCGATCCGCATGTTTTGTTCAATGCAGAAGATGGGAAATACTGGATGCTGGTTTCTGCACAGACTTCGGCTAAAAAAGCGGTTGTTCTTAAATTTACAACAACCAATCCTGCCAGCGGAAACTGGACGGTGGAAAATCCGATTTACACGACAACTTCTTCAGAAAATTACATTATGCTGGAATGTCCCGACCTTTTCAAAATGGGCAATTACTGGTATCTTGTTTTCTCAGAAAACTGGAGTAACAATACCGGAACACATTACAGAATCGGAACTTCACCAAACGGACCGTGGACTACACCTGCAAATGACCGGTTGGACGGCTCTTATCTCTACGCTGCAAAAACTGTTTCGGACAATGCCAACCGTTATCTGGTAGGTTGGACTGCAAGAAAAGTTCCTGAAAGCAACACTGGTGGAAAAGACTGGGCGGGAAATCTTGTAGCACATCAATTAGTTCAGAATCAGGATGGAACGTTGGCGGTAAAACCTATTTCTACCTTGCAATCTGTATTTGGACAAAGTGCTTCACTTTCTGTAGATAAAATTATAGGAAATGCTTCTCAAAATGGTAACGGTTTTAATTTGTCTGCCAATTCGCAAGTGATGTTTGGGAAACTTCAGAAAGCAAATCAAATAAGCTTTACGTTGAACGCTTATGCTAACGGAAAATCAGGATTGATTCTGGCGCAGGATAATGAAGGAAAAAATGGTTTTAAAATTGCATTCGAACCTTCCTCCAACAGAATAGCAAGTTATGTAATGAACGGCGGAAGTGAGGATTTTGCCAATGCTTATCCTTTGTCCGGAATCTCGGGAACCAACTATAATGTAACGGTTTTCATCAGCAATGATGTTTGTGTGGTCTATGTGAATGACAAGTTGGCGTTCAGCAATCGAGTGTACGATGTTGTTAACAAAAAATGGAGTATTTTTGGTTCTTCGGACAGTTCATTCAGTAATATTAATGTCAAAAATCCTTAATTAATGTTTCTTAATAAAAAAATAAATGCAGTCAGTTTCGGAGAGGTGCTCTTCGATGTGTTTGGAGAAGAAAAGAAAATCGGCGGTGCTCCGCTCAATCTGGCACTCAGAACGGTGTCTTTCGGATTTCCGGTGGCGATGATAAGTGCTGTTGGAAATGATGAGGATGGAAAGGTAATTTGTGACTATGTCAGTGAAAATCAACTTGATACCAGTGGAATCATGACAACCCAGGATTATGATACGGGTATTGTCCAGGTAACATTGAACGAGCGTGGTTCTGCAACTTATGAAATCAAATTTCCGTCTGCCTGGGATTTTATTGAAATCAATAATGATGCTTTGAATATCGTTAAAAATGCCGATGTCTTTTTTTACGGAAGCCTTGTGTGTAGGAATGATGCTTCAAGAAATACACTTTTTAATTTACTGGATTCAAATCCTGGAATGTTCAAGGTTTTTGATGTGAATTTGAGAAAACCTTTCTACCATATTGAACTTCTGGAACAATTAATGAATAAAGCCGATTTCATTAAATTTAATGATGAAGAAATCCTTGAAATTGCCGCTGCGTTAGGTTTTAAATCAGATGATTTGGAAGAAAATATCCGTTTCATTTCAGAAAAAACAAATACAGGTTCTATTTGTGTCACGTTGGGAAAACACGGCTCAATATTACTCTGGAACAACAAGTTTTACAAACACGGTGGCTATCCTGTGAAAGTGGCCGATACGGTTGGAGCAGGGGATTCGTTTCTGGCAAGTTTGATTGCCCGATTGTTGTCAGATAAAAATCCTGAAACGGCACTGGATTTTGCGAGTGCGGTTGGTGCTTTGGTGGCGAGTTATTCGGGAGCCAATCCGAAACTTCGGAATGAAGAGATTGAAGAGTTTATAAAGGAAAGGGTTTGAGAGAATTCTAATTTTTCATAAAAACTGAAAGCAAAAATAAAAAATAGCGTTAACTGTTTTTAGTTGGCGCTATTTGTCTTTAGCTAACTTTACAAAATAGTATTTAAAATCTTTGTGCTGATTTGGAAATTGTTTTGAGTTTAATTGAGTATAATCTACCCCGAAAATTCATCCAGTATATCCATACTTGGAACAAAAAACAATGTTCCCGTCTGTGCAGTACTGAAATCAAGGATACGGTCATAATTTCCGGGTGGGTTACCGATGAACATATTAGTCAGCATTTTTTCAACTGTGCTGAATGTGCTTGCATAACAGATAAAATAAGTTCCCATTTCATTGCTTGCTACGCTTCCAAAAGGCATATATCGAAGTGAAACGTAAAATCATTGGTTCGATATTCCCTGAAAAACTGCAATTTTTTAAAAATCATTATCGAACCACTCAAACTAATGTTTTACTCTCTTACATATATCAGATAAACAATGAGTTAGGAGCGAAAAAAAACCGGAAAGAAAGTGAATTATCACCTCTTTCCGGTCTTGTACCCAGGACCGGGATCGAACCGGTACTCCTAAGAACTGGTGTTTGAGACCAGCGCGTCTACCAATTCCGCCACCTGGGCAAGTGTGTTACCTTGTTTTGAATCGGTGTGCAAATATAGAAACTTTTCTTAATACTCCAAAGTTTTTTATAAGAATTTTTTTAGAAATTAATCTCCAAACCATCGTAGGCAAGGTGTATTCCGGGTGGAAGTTGCTTGTCTTCAATATCATGCAGACCCAGATGATGGCTGATATGAGTTAAAAATAATTTTTTAGGTTTTAACTCTTCAAACAGTTTTATGACATCAGGAAGGATGAAATGGGCAGGATGCGGATCAAACTTTCTTATGCAGTTTAAAATTAACACATCAAGATTCTTCAATTTCTCTTTTTCAGTATCTGAAATAAATCCTGCATCCGTAATGTAAGCAAGGTTTTTAAATTTATATCCGAAAACTGTAATTTGAAAGTGAATCACTTCAATCGGGGTGATGTCTACATCTAAAACACGAAAAGGCTCATTCTCAATATCATGAAGATCAAATGCAGGTGCTCCGGGATACCTCATGTCCGCAAAAGCATAAGGAAAACGGTTTTTAACTTCATTTCCTACTCTTTGATAGCAATAAAGGGGGATGTTTTTTCCGCTTTTGAAAATCAAAGGGCGCATATCATCAAGCCCGATTACGTGGTCATTATGTTCATGAGTAAGCAGGGTGATATCGACGTGGGTTTCGTGGTTTGAAAGCATTTGCTGCCTAAAATCAGGACCGCAGTCGATAAGTATTTTTTTGTTTTCGTCTGTAGTTACCATGACAGAAGATCTGAGCCGACTGTCTTTTGGATTTTTTGAAGTACACACTTCGCAAGTGCAGCCAATAACGGGTACGCCTTGGGAAGTTCCCGTTCCTAAAAATTTCAACTTCATTTTCTTTTGAGGTTGGTTTAATTTTGGTAAATTTACGAAAAATTTAATGTCCTAATGTATCAGAAACTAACTCCTAAACAAAAAGCATTAACAATTAATCTAGATCCTACTATTTATGGTACTTTCGCGGAAATTGGAGCAGGGCAGGAGACTGTTCGACACTTTTTTAGAGCAGGAGGAGCTTCGGGTACAATCGCTAAGGCAATGTCAGCTTACGACAAAGATTTTAGTGATGCGATCTATGGAAAAGAGGTAAAAAACAGATACGTTACCCAAAACAGACTTCGAAAAATGCTTCGCTATGAAGTGGCATTGATTGAAGAAAGAATTTCCAGAGAAAATAACCCCAACAGAAAGTTCTTTTCTTACGCCAATACGGTAACTACGATCAATTTTGATAAAACCGTTAAAGGTCACGGTTGGGTTGGAATCCGTTTTCAGGTAAAAGAAAATGAGGATTATAATGAAATCGTTATTCATGTAAAGTTTAAAGAGAATGATGCTACTTTACAGCAGGAAACTTTGGGGAATCTTGGAGTAAACCTTATTTTCGGAGCTTTCAATTACTATGATAATCCAAGGACTTTGGTTGAATCTCTGTATGATGATGTAGCCAAAGACAACCTTGAAATTGATATGATCGATTTTAACGGACCGGCTTTTGCTTATGTTGATAACAGATTGATGTCTCTGCAGCTAGTGAAAAACGGAATGACAGATGCGGTGATTTTCAATTCACAAGGGAATAATATGCTTCCTGCAGATATTTTGTATAAGAAAAATATTTTTGCGGTAAGAGGAAGTTTCAGACCCGTAACCAAGGTAAATATTGATATGCTTCAGAATGGACTGGGCATGTTCATGAAAGATGCTGCATGTACTCAGGATGAAACGGAAGTTTTAATAGAAATCACCATTTCAAACCTCCGTGCAGACGGGGATATTGATGAAAGAGATTTCTTAGACAGGGTAGATGTTCTTGGGAAACTTGGATATACGGTAATTGTTTCTAACTTCTCGGAATATTATCGTCTAATCGATTATTTTGCATCTTATACCAATGGAAATATTGGAGTTGCGATGGGAGTTAATAATTTATTGATGGTATTTGATGAGAAGTACTATAAAGATTTGTCAGGGGGTATTCTTGAAGCTTTTGGAAAATTCTTCAGAAACGGCATGAGAGTGTATCTGTATCCTTATAAAGATCCGGAAACACACGAGTTATTGGATTCAGAAACCCTTAAAGTAGGAGAAAATCTGAAAGAATTGTATAAATATTTCAAACTCAACGAGCGTATTGTAGATATTAACAACTACAATCCTGAGTTTTTGGAAATTTATTCAAGAGATATTTTGAAAAAAATTGGATGCAATATCAAAGGCTGGGAAAATCAGGTTCCTGAAGGTGTTGCAGAAATGATTAAAGAACGAGGAATGTTTGGGTTTAAAGAAGATTTTTCTTTAAAACAATTCTCTTAAAAATAATATAATAATGTCAGAATTAAAGAAAAGACTTTCTTCTATCCTGGAAAGTCCTAAACATAATACGGAGGAAAAACTTGAAAAAGTTTGTCACCTTTTGGATCAGGAAATTTCTTATTTCAACTGGACGGGTTTTTATTTTAAAAATGGGGATAAAGATGAATTGAAATTAGGTCCTTATGTAGGAGCACCTACAGATCATACCATTATTCCTTACGGAAAAGGGATTTGCGGACAGGTTGCTGTTTCCAATGAAACGTTCGTTGTTCCGGATGTGAACGAAGAAAGCAATTATTTAAGCTGTTCGATTGATACTAAAGCTGAAATTGTAGTTCCTATTTTCAAAGACGGTAAGAACATTGGGCAGATCGATATTGATTCCCATACCATTGATCCGTTTACTGCTGAAGACAGAGAATTGTTGGAATGGCTTTGTAATGAAGTATCTAAAATAGTATAATTGAATATTTATATTAAAAATAAACAAAAAACTCCGGCTCGAAGAGCCGGAGTTTTTTGTTTTTGTAATAGACTGATCTAAATGATTTTTACCATTAAGAATTTTGAAACGTATCAATTTCCTCAAGCAATTCCTTAAAATAGTTCTCACATTTTGCAATATGCGTTCCGTACCAGGAAAATGCTTCTCCGTATACGATCATAATTTTTTTATCAGGATATAGTTCTTTGAATTCCTCAATGTGCTTCACTTTAAACGGAAAAGGTTCTGAAGAAAGCATAATAATATCAGCTTCTGCTAAATCTTCTGCTTGAATTTCCGGATAGCGGGTTCTGTTCTTAAAAATATTTTCGAATCCGATTTCAGTCAGAATTTTGTGAATGAACGTATCTGAACCTATCGTCATATAAGGGTTTTTCCAGATAAGATAAGCGACTTTTATCTTGGAGTTAATTTTAGCCTGATTTAAAACCTCATAGATTTTAAGATTAAAAAGCTGCGCTTTGTCTTCTTTATGAAAGGTTTTGCCCAGACTTTTAAGCAAATAGTAATTATCTTCAATGGTTTCTACATTGGTGACTATGACCTTAAAATCATCCATCAAAGCTTCTACCTGCTCTTTGATGTTTTCTTCTTTATTGGCTAGAATTAAATCGGGTTGTAAGGCCTTTATTTTTTCAATATTAATATTTTTTGTTCCCCCGATAATAGTTACATTTTTTACTTTTTCTCCAGGATGAATACAGAATTTTGTCCTTCCGACAACTTCGTTTTCGGTTAAACCCAAATCGAATAAAGCCTCCGTAATAGAGGGAACAAGAGAAACAACTTTCATGATAATATTTTAGATCTGCCTAAAATTACAAAAGTTTGCCGGTTAAGAAAAGCCCTGCTACAGAAAAATAAATGATAAGCCCTGTTACATCTACCAGTGTTGCTACAAACGGGGCAGAAGATGTTGCCGGATCCAGCTTTAATTTTTTTAGAATAAAGGGAACCATAGATCCTGAAAGAGTACCCCAAAGTACGATCATAATTAAAGAAACTCCAACACTAAGACCTACATAAGGCCAGTACATTCCATAATTGAAGAACCCAGCTTCATGCCAGATCATGATTCGTAAAAAACCAATGGCACCCAAGATACTTCCCAGGAATAAACCAGTGAAAATCTCTTTTTTCATAACATACCACCAATCCTTTAAGCCGATTTCCTGAAGAGCCATTGCTCTGATGATCAGCGTTGCAGCCTGGGAACCGGAATTTCCGCCACTCGAGATAATCAAAGGGACAAATAAAGCCAGAACAACTGCTTTCTGAATTTCATCTTCAAAATATCCCATGGCTGAAGCAGTTAACATTTCTGAAAAGAATAAGATAATCAGCCACATTCCTCTTTTTTTAACCATTTCGATCAAAGAGGTTTGGGTATAAGGAACGTCTAACGCTTCAAGTCCCCCGAACTTCTGAATATCTTCAGTGTTTTGCTGCTCAATTTGGTCAAGAATGTCATCAATAGTTACAATTCCTACAAGAACTCCGGCTTCAGTGATGATAGGAAGTGCTGCTCTGTCATATTTCTCAAAATACTGTACAGCATCTTCTTTTGAAGTGGTAGTGGTGATAGCAACAAAATGATTGTCGGTGATTTCTGATATTAAAGTGTCTTCTTCCGCTAATAATAAGCTTCCCAATGCAATATCATCAATCAGTCGGTTTCTTTCGTCTACTACATAAAGGTGGTTCATGGTTTCCACTCTTTTTCCTACCTTTTTTATTTGCTGCAGACACTTTTTTACGGTCCATTCCTTACGGATCTGGATGTAATAGGGGGTCATCAGACGGGCAATAGAATCAGAATTGTACCCTAAAAGCTTTAGAGCAATTCTTCTCTCCTGCGGATTAAGATGGTTGATGGAATATTTGATCAGTTCATCGGGGAAATCTTCAAATAAAGCGGTCCTGTCATCCGGAGTCATGGCATTCAGAATCTCGGAAACTTCATCACTTCCGATACTTCTGATGGTTTCCTCCTGGAAATCAGGATCAAGATGCGAAAAAACATCTGCTTTGTATTCTTTCGGAACTTTCAAGAATGCTAAAAGCCTCTCATCAGCGGGAAGTCCACTAAGAGTTTCGGCAATATCGGCAGGATTAAAGATAAGTTCGTCTCTAGAATTCAAAACGTAAAAAATTTTTGGATATGCAAAAATAATTTAAATTTTCAAGAAACGGGAAGAATGTAGAAAAATTAAGGAATATTTAAAACCCTAGAATCCGGATTCAGCAGTAGGTCTTATCTTCTTTAATTTTTTTAGAATACCTTTTATAGCACCATTGGTTCCTATTTTTATAGAATTTTCGGTAGATCCCAATAGACGCATATTTTTACGGTAGGTATCGTAATCTGTTTCTGTGAGAAGATTTCCGGTGGAATCAAAAAGCTTCATGCTGATAACCACCTGATTGGAGAATACATATTTTCCTAATCCTACTTTAAAATATTTTACTTTAGGAACAATAGCGAAATCAGTAGCATTATTGCTGCAATAATCTATGATGGTCTGTTTGTCGATACTGTCATAAGGAATCTGCACTTCAGCTCTCAGCATTTTGTTTCTCTTCATATTGCTGGTGTTATCAGAAACGGCACTGAAAAAGGCATTGTTGGTAGGCTCTTTTATTTCCTCAATATCCGGCTCTACTTCTGGATTGAAGTAAAGAACTTTCTTTATCTTATCATCGGGGCTTCTCTGTGCTTTCATTGAAGCGGTCCCGATCAATAAAACAGAAGTAAAGGCTAAAAAAAATAAAACTTTTCCCATTTGTAATTTCGATTGCAAAATTACTGTCTTTTAGTGGGATGACATAATTTTTTTAAGAATTTTTTAACATTTTTTTCTATCAAATTCCATATATGAAATCGATAATGTTGGTGGAATCAAAATAAAGTCGTAATTTTGCAGCCGTTACATAATAATCATTAAACAATATTGGAATGTACTTAACAACAGAAAAAAAAGCAGAAATTTTCGCAAAACATGGAAAATCTGCACAAGACACAGGGAGCGCTGAAGGACAAGTAGCTCTTTTTACTTTCAGAATTAACCACTTATCTCAGCATTTGAAGGCTAATCGTCACGATTTCAATACTGAAAGATCTTTGGTGAAATTAGTAGGTAAAAGAAAAAGTTTATTGGACTATCTTAAGAAAAAAGATATTACAAGATACAGAGCTATTATCGCTGAACTAGGTTTAAGAAAATAATCTGTAAAGATTTTCAAATAAAAGCAACTTCGAAAGAGGTTGCTTTTTTTGTGGATTTGTGTCAAATATGTAACAAATGAACGAATTTTAAATATTTTTTCTGGGTTTTATTAAATGAATATTTAAATTTGTTTCCTTTTTAATTAAAGATTGATTTTGAGGAATTTTTATATTTATTTTTTGATTTTATTATCTGTTTTCTATAAAGCTCAAGAAGCGGACTCTTTAAAACCAAAACTTTGGACGGCCAGTGCTAATGCGGAATATGGAATGGTTTTACCGACTAATATTCATTTAAAAAGTTATCCCCATAAAGCTTTTGCAGCTTATTCTTTCGAATTTTTAAAGCAAACTAACGGGAATAGAGATTGGGAGTCCTTATATAGTTATCCACAAGTCGGAGTGGGTGTTATTGCCGTCGACTACCTAACCAATAAACAATTGGGAAGTCCCTACGCTATTTATGGAATTTATAATGCAAAAATAAAACAGTGGGATAAGCTTAAATGGTATCACAGTATTAATTTTGGAATCTCTTTCAATTCGACTCCCTATAATTCTGATCTCGGATACCTTAACAGTTCCATAGGTTCAAAAACAAATATGTTCATTAGTCTGGGAACAGGATTGTATTATGAAATAGGGAAACATTTTGACTTAGGACTGAGTCTTAAATTTAATCATCTTTCCAACGGTTCTTTAAAAACACCCAATAGAGGATTGAACAGTGTTGCTCCTCAGTTAAGTTTAGTTTATTATCCTGAACGCGTAACTCCTCAAAAATCAGATACCGTTAGAATCGTTCATGATAAATATAATACGGTGGAATTTTCTGTATTTGCAGCTCGAAAAAGTGCTTTTTATAAAGGAACAGATCGTGATCCGGGTAATTATTATCAGGGATATATTTACAATATTTACGGGGCGGAAGCTTTTTATTTCCGTCAGTATTCTGAAAAATCGGCATATGGAATCGGAGTGGGCATTACTCAGGATGATGAATATAACCATACGATGTACCTTGAAAACGGTTTTGTATATGATAAAAAACGATTTTCTAAAAATCAGGTTCTGGCAAGTGTTATTCCCAGTTATCGTTTAATTATGGGAAAATTATATGTGAATATCGGAGCCGGATATTATCTTTTCAAGAAAACATGGAAATATGATAAAACAGCTTTCTTTCAAAGAATAGGTCTGCAATATCAGGTTACAGACCGTCTGTTTGCCTCTTTCGGAATTAATGCTTATGATTTTCATGTAGCCAATTATCTTGAATGGAAATTAGGATATACTTTTTCAAAAAAAGTCAGGAAATAGAATTTAGGGTATTAAATGAGGAGTAATAAAGCTTTTTTTTAGTAATTTAAGTAGTTTAAAGGGAAAGCAATTTCAATTAAAAACAGGTTTTATCCAAATAATACATTAAATTTGCAAACGAAAATTTAAAAAGTTTAAATAATAATCGTACTCAATACGGAGTACAAGAGACGAAAATTTATGAGTATACCTCAAGCGTTTACAGAAACGATTACTCTTGCAGACGGCAGGGAAATCACATTAGAAACAGGGAAGTTGGCGAAACAGGCTGATGGATCTGTGGTAGTAAAATTAGGTGGAACGATGCTTTTAGCAACAGTTGTAGCCAACAAAGAAGCAAATCCAGGAGTGGATTTTTTACCATTAACGGTAGATTACAGAGAAAAATTCTATGCAGGGGGTAGAATTCCAGGAAACTTTTTCCGTAGAGAAGCAAGACCTTCTGATCAGGAAATTTTAACAATGCGTTTAGTAGACAGAGTTCTGCGTCCGCTTTTCCCTGAAGATTTCCATGCGGAAGTTCAGGTGATGATTTCATTAATTTCTTATGACGGGCAAACAATTCCTGATGATTTAGCAGGTTTAGCAGCTTCTGCAGCCATTGCTATTACCGATATTCCTTTCGACGGACCAATGTCTGAAGTAAGAGTGGTAAGATTCAACGGAGAGTTGTCGATTAACCCAAGTTATGAATCATTAAAAGATGCTGAGTTGGATATTATGGTTGGAGCTACTAAAGATTCAATCGTAATGGTGGAAGGAGAGATGAAGGAAATTTCTGAGCAGGAAATGTTGGAAGCTATTAATTTCGCTCATGTTGAAATTAAAAAACAGATTGAAGCTCAGGAAAGACTGGCAGAAAAAGTAGGAAAAGCTTTCCCTAAGAGAGAATATTCTCACGAAAATCACGATGAAGAAATCCGTGAAAAAGTTTGGAAAGAAACTTACGATAAAGTATATGAAGTAGCAAAAACTCCTTCAAGCAAAGAAGAAAGAGGAGAAAAATTTAAAGCGGTACGTGAAGAATTCCTTGCTCAATATGCAGATAACGCAGAAGAATTAGAAAGAGTAACGCCTTTCGTAAAAGTATATTATCATGATGTAGAGAAAGAAGCAATGCGTCAGATGATCCTTGAAGACAATATCCGTCTGGATGGTCGTGATCCTCAGACGATCCGTCCGATATGGTCAGAAATTGATTATCTTCCGGGAGCTCACGGATCTGCGATCTTTACAAGAGGAGAAACTCAGTCTTTAACGGCTGTAACGTTAGGTTCTGTGAAAGATGCAAACATGGTGGACAGTGTAATTACACAACACGATGAGAAATTCTTCTTACATTACAATTTCCCTCCGTTCTCAACAGGTGAAGCAAGACCTTTAAGAGGGACTTCAAGAAGAGAAGTGGGACACGGAAACCTGGCTCAAAGAGCCTTACAGGCAGTAATTCCTGAAGAAAATCCATATACAATCAGAATTGTTTCTGATATTTTAGAATCAAACGGTTCGTCTTCAATGGCAACAGTTTGTGCAGGAACATTAGCTCTAATGGATGCAGGAGTGCAGATTACAAAACCTGTTTCCGGAATTGCAATGGGATTGATTACAGATACAAAATCAGGTAAATTCACTGTACTTTCTGATATCTTAGGAGATGAAGATCACCTTGGAGATATGGACTTTAAAGTGACAGGAACTGCAGATGGTATCACGGCTTGTCAGATGGATATCAAAATCCAGGGACTTTCTATGGATATCATGGAAAAAGCTTTAATGCAGGCAAGAGACGGAAGATTACATATCCTTAACAAAATCACTGAAACAATTGCTACACCAAGACCTGACGTGAAACCTCACGCTCCGAAAATGGTAGTAATGGAAATTCCTAAAGATTTCATTGGAGCTGTAATCGGACCTGGTGGAAAAATCATTCAGCAAATGCAGAAAGATACTGACACAGTTATCGCCATTGAAGAAGTTGGCGAAATCGGACGTATCGAGATTGCAGGAACAGACAGAGAGAAAATCAATGCAGCTGTTGCGAAGATCAACGAAATTACTTTTGTACCGGTTGTAGGCGAGGTTTACAAAGGTAAAGTAGTAAAAGTAATGGATTTTGGTGCTTTCGTAGCGATTGCTAAAGGAACTGAAGGTCTTCTTCATATTTCTGAAATTGAATGGGCTCGTCTAGATAAAGTTCCTTATGCAGAAGGTGATGAAGTTGAAGTAAAATTCATGGGGTACGACGATCGTAAGAAAATGAAACTTTCAAGAAAAGTTCTTTTGCCAAGACCTCCAAAACCTGAAGGAAAACCAAGACCAGAAGGACAGGGGAGACCAGAGGGGCAAGGAAGACCTGAAAGACCCAATAGACCGGAAGGACAAAATCAAGCTAGACCGGAAGGTGAAAAACCTGCTGATCAGGCTTAATAAAAATAGAAACCATCGAAATTTTTCGGTGGTTTTTTATTTCTATATACTTGATTTTAATGAACAAAGAAAGACGGAGATGAAAGTAGATTGAAACTCAATTATTTAAATCGACCCCGACTTGTTTTGTGTTGTTATTTTTCGTATATTTGTATATTATCTTAAAGACAGGTTCTCTGCTTTCAAGTGTTGTGATTATTTGGAATATCATTTTTCTTTTTTCATCTTTTTAAATTGTTCTCAGAACAATCTGTTCAAATAAAGACAACCGGAAAACATATTACATCTCTTTTAGAAAGAGGTATTAATATTGTATAGTTTGAATATTATACGATGTTTAAACTTAAAACAGTACTCAGTAACAATTAAATTTAAAAAGATATATGGCGGATTCTTTCTCTAAAAAAGAAAATTTCAAAAAGAAACAGCAAAAACTAAAAGAAAAGGCTCTACGTCGTGAAGAGCGTAAGGAAAACAATGATAAAGGTAAAAGCCTTGATGAAATGTTTATGTATGTAGATGCAAACGGACAACTGACGTCTACACCTCCGGATCAGGATGCAAGACAGGAAATTGATCTTGATAACATTCAGTTGGGAGCAGCTCCAATCGAAGCTGAAGAAGTTTTAAAAACAGGAATTGTAACTTTTTTAAGTGAAAAAGGATACGGCTTCATTACTGAAGATAAAACAAAAGAAAATATCTTCTTCCACAATAATAACTGCATCGATCAGATTAAAAAAGGAAACAAGGTATCTTTCGAAAAAGAAAAATCTCCAAAAGGATTTTCTGCAACGGAGATCAGACTGGTAAAATAATTAATTCTGTTTAAGATTAATTTCTCAGATATAGTAAAATCCCTCAAAAATGAGGGATTTTTTATGTAATAAACTTAATTACTGATAAAGATTTTCTCTGATTTCAATTAAAAGTTTTGTCGTTTTCTCCAGATCCGGATAATCGGGAAGAGCAGAAATAGAATGATAATGTTCAATTGACCGGATAAGATCTTCTGCTTTTTTCATTACCGCTTCATACGACCAGTTTCCGGCCTTAATATCCAATAGCTCATCCCGGTTTTCTACGCGAATATTTAAAGAATTTGTTTTAAAAATCTGTTCACATGACTGTAATAAACGAATGGTGTGCATCATGTTCTTACTGTCATAATTCTGTCCGTGATGTTGATTCACTTTATAGCGGTCTTCATTTCGCTCCGAAACCCATTTCCAGTATTCACGATAATCTTTGCAGTAAGTCGAGTAGGCTTCAAGATTACAGAACAGATAAGCCAACACCTTTTCACCTTTCGGAACCGATGAAACAGATAGCTGATTGGCTTCCTTTCCAGTAAGGATTTTTTGTTAAGACAAAAGAAAATAAATGAAAAATTAAATATCCGTTTAATACTCAGAATTTAGTAATTTGCATCCCATCATTTAATCTAATAAAAAAGAAAAAACTTCCATTACATCAATGTTAGCATACGAACTACAACACAAAATCGATTTCAAGACAAAACCATTAGGAGCATTAGGATTTTTAGAGCAATTGGCCTATAAAATCGGAATGGTTCAGCAGACAACATCTCCAAGATTAATCAAACCTCACATGGTTGTTTTTGCGGCCGATCACGGAATTGCAGCAGCCGGAGTCAGCGCTTATCCACAGGAAGTTACGTATCAAATGGTGATGAATTTTTTAGGCGGAGGAGCGGCGATCAATGTTTTCTGCAGACAGAATGGGATTAACATAAAAATTGTGGATGCAGGTGTTAATTTTGATTTTCCGGAAGGTTTGGATTTGATCGATAAAAAAGTTCGAAAATCCAGTAGAAATATGATGGAAGAACCGGCAATGACTGCTGAAGAATATCAGCGGGCAGTAGAAAACGGTAAATCTGTTGTTGAAGAAATTGCTAAAACTGGCTGTAATATCATTGGTTTTGGAGAAATGGGAATTGGTAATACTTCGGCTTCCTCGTTAATGATGAGTAAGCTATTCAATATTCCGATTGCAGATTGCGTGGGAAGAGGAACCGGTTTAAATGATGCTCAGTTACAGAATAAAATTGATCTTCTTTCAACATCTGTAGAAAAGTATCCGGATCTTAAAACGATAGACGAAATTGCCCAGACTTTTGGCGGGCTGGAAATTGTGCAGATGATGGGAGCAATGGAAGAAGCATACCGACAGAATATGCTGATTCTTGTTGACGGATTTATCGCTACGGTTGCTATTTCCGTTTTATTTAAAAAGAATCCTGAAATTATAAAGAACTGTATTTTCTGCCATGTCAGTGATGAGTATGCACACATCAAATTGTTAGAATTATTAGGACAAAAAGCTTTGCTGAATCTTAATCTGCGAGTAGGAGAGGGAACAGGTTGTGCATTGGCCTACCCACTGATTCAAAGTGCGGTCAATTTCCTGAACGAAATGTCGAGTTTTGAGGATGCGAATGTTTCAAATAAAGATTAAATGAAAGTCGTCAAGAATGAACTGATTTATTTCGCAACAGCGGTGATGTTCTTCACCCGAATTCCTGTTCCGTTCAAAGTTCCGTATTCAAGTGAAATTATGAACAGATCCCAGAAATACTTTTCCTGGGTGGGATTATTGGTTGGAGCCATTAATGCTGTTGTTTTCTACCTTTCTTTTCAGCTTTTTAATCTTGAAATTGCTATTGTTTTAATGATGGTTTCCAGTGTTTTGCTGACCGGAGCTTTTCACGAGGATGGTTTTACCGATGTATGTGACAGTTTCGGAGGCGGTTACGGAAAAGAGAAAATCATGACCATTATGAAAGACAGCCGTGTAGGAGCTTACGGAGCGATTGGAATTATTTTATTATTTGCCTTAAAGTTTTTCAGCATTAAAGAATTGGGAAGTATTGATATCATGAAAACTTTAGCTATCATTATTTTTGCCCATACTTCAAGCCGGTTTATTTCGGGAACAATGATTTATACCCATCAATACGTCACAGATATTGACGTGAGTAAATCAAAACCATTGGCGAATAAACCGTTGGATGGAAAGTCTTTATTGATAAGTTTTCTGGCTGTTCTTATTGCTTTTTCATTGCTTCCGGATTGGAGGCTAATTCCAGCTTTTGTATTAGCTTATATCGGGAAAATCTACTTGGGTTGGTATTTTAAAAAACATATCGGCGGTTATACCGGAGATTGCTTGGGG
Source organism: Candidatus Chryseobacterium colombiense (assembly GCA_029203185.1). NCBI lineage: Bacteria > Pseudomonadati > Bacteroidota > Flavobacteriia > Flavobacteriales > Weeksellaceae > Chryseobacterium > Candidatus Chryseobacterium colombiense. The sequence goes on from CP119310.1 coordinate 4,202,941, forward strand.
ACGGTTCAGCAGGTTTGTGAGGTTATATTCTATTTAGGAACCATTATCGTATGGAAATTCATTTAATTCGTCATACCGCAGTAGAAAATCCGGATCATTTGTGTTACGGATTTGCAGAAATGCCTTTGAGAAAAGACTTTGAAGAAGATGTAAAGGATATTCAAATTGATAAAGATTTTGATTTGATAATTTCAAGTCCGTCTCAACGATGTCAGTTATTGGCAAAATATTTTCTGCTGCATTATGAAACTGATGGAAGAATCCGGGAAATGAATTTCGGCGATTGGGAACTGAAAAAATGGTCGGAAATTCCGGAAGTGGAAATCAATCCGTGGTATGAAGATTTCATTACTATAAAAGCCAAAAACGGGGAGAATCTATTAGAAATGAAAAGCCGGGTTTCTGAGTTTTGGAATGAACTGATTTTAAAAGAAGGCATCAATAAAGTCTTAATTATCGCCCACGCCGGAGTTATTCGGCTGATTCTCCATTCTATCCTTCAATTTCCTTTAGAAAATATGTTCAGTATTCAGATTGATTATGGGAAAAAAGTTGTGATTGAAGTAAAAAATAGATTGCTTTCTATTAAAAATATTAATTTATAAAGCTATCGCAGATTTAGCTAATTAGGCAGATTTTGTAAGGGTAATCGTTAATTTTTAGCGGAAAGTTTCCAAGTCTTGAATTTTTGTTTCTTTTGTTTTAAGACAAAAAAAATAATGATTTTAAACAAAACTGCCATTTCAAGAATTCACTTAAAATGACAGTAAAAGTTATTTGAAAATTTTGATGAAGCTGTCTTTTTCCAGGTTTTCCAAAGAAAAATCGAAATCTGCTTCATCTTTATCAGAAGTAATCGTTGCGCCCAATTCTTCAACCAGCTGATTGAAAGAAAATGCTTCATTCCATTGCTGATACAAAGCACGGGTTGCCATTACGGAGACATCGCTATTTCCGGAAACATGAGAATGGCCTGCTCCGAAGTTTAACAGTACAAAACATTGTTTTCCGTCTTTTGGCAATAACATTCCCAAAATTGTTTGTTTCTGAACCGAGCTACATTTAGCTTCAGCAAAGACTTTGTTAGGAGCCATCATATAATCATAGGAAATCTGATCTCCTTTTCCAATTACAATTTTATAACCGCAGTTGGCATCACCGTAGTACACATTGTTTAATACCAAAGTTGGTGTCACCAAGCCTTTGTCGGCATATAAATATTCTACGGCGCCTTGTGGGGCAGAAGTCATATCTCCGGAATACATCAATTGACCATTGTCTTGATTGTAAACTGAATTCCAGCCTATTTTCCCGGCAATATTTAATCCCGAAAGGTCAAGGTCAAAACCTCCCCACGCATCTTCCCAGTAAATTCCGACCGCCATTTGTTCAGCGTAAAATCTTGTTCCGGTAGGAATATTTCCTACAAACATTTTTTCTGAAGTTGGCAAAGCAAATTCTACATTTTCAGGGAAATAGAATTTCTTTCCTGACAGATCATATTTTAATTTTAAATAATCTAAAATGAACTCGTAGTTTGACATATTCACAAATGTATCCTGACCTTTTTTCGCCCACGATTTTCCGTTTCGGATTCTGTATACAAAAGTATCCTGACCATATATTCTTGAATAACAAGCTGACAACGCCTTAAACAAAGCAAATGGAGTGGCATTTTCCAGCCAGTGAAAATCACCGACTTCCAGTAATGTATTCGTAGCATCATTCAACGGATTGGTAATTAATGGCTTATGGTAAGTTTTTGAAAGCTTCGAAATTTTATTAATCATTTTTTGCGCTCTGTTTTTATATGCTAAAAATAAAGGTTTGAAACGGTTGAAAATTTCTGCCAGTTTTTCCAGTCCGAAACTTTCAAATAAATACGTAGGATTGAATGTGCTTTGCTTGATAAGATTGATCAATTCATCATTTTTAATTAAAAGTGTCGTCTGGGTTGTTTTGTAAATGACATATCGGAAAAATTCAATTGAATTTTCAGGGTAAATATCATATTTGTCTGCAATTTTAATGACAGCTTCCTTGTTTCTGATATTTTCCTTTCCGGTAAAATCATAATCCAGATCATTATGTAAAATATTCAATGCATCATCGATCGTTTCTTCTTTCAAGGCAATACCCGATCTCAGAATAGAAAGACATTTTTCCTTCATTTCTTCTACTGTATACGCTTTAATGACTTTAAAACTCAACTTTAAATCGGGAATATTTAATACTTCATTCGGGATATAAATTTCATTCTGGAAGTTACTTCTATACGTCGAAATATAATGTTTGATCTGTTCAAGTAACAATTTTGTTCCTGAGCTTTCTTTTATTTTCTGCCACGATTTGTGAAAGGTTTTGTTCAGATCATTTCCGTTTAGTTTTTCTTTGGCATAATAGGAAATAATTTCTTTTTTTGCCCAAACTGCGCCAGGTTCAATGATAAAACCTTCCTCAGAAATAAATGCTTTTGCATCAGATTCTTTGGCTAATACGGCATTGAATAATTGTAATGTTTTCATTGTTTTTTAATTTTAAAAAATAAGTGAGGAGTAGTTTTCTTTAAAGTGAATAATATAGGAACTCCTTTTACCTATAGTTTATAAAAAGCGGGGAGTAGTTGTCCAAATTATAGGAACTCCCTTTGCCTTAGATTTTAAAAAGGCGGAAAGTAAATAGGAAATATAGGAACTTTCTTAGCCTTATTTTTATTTTGAAGAGCAGACAGGACTCGAACCTGCGACCAACAACTTTGATGTTGTACAGGAACCTTTTTTGCCAAGGACGAAAAGCAATCTGTTGCTCTAACCATCTGAGCTGCTGCTCTTACCTTATTAAAAGTTTTCATGAACCTTACAAGTTTTTTAAGTCTGCAAGGTTTGTACATTAGTTTTTTTATTAAACGCAAAGGCGCAAAATTTTTCTGTATTTCGTTTTTTAAGGCGCAAGAAAATCAAAGATTTTAGCAACATATTCAGCATTAAATTTTATCAAAGATAAAATCCTTGTGCCTTTATAGTTTTAAGTTTTGGAAATAAGCTCTGCGTCTTTGCGATTGACCAATAATTAAGCTTTTCTAAACTTTTTCTTTTTTTTCCACGGTGCATTCTTCTGAACATCACCCGCCATAATACATCCGTAAGGCATCACTTCATCCAGAACTTCACAAAGTTCGAATTCTTCAATCTGTGCTCTCACATTTTTGGCGTTTTTATAAGCAGTTGGAAGTTCCGAAATATCAATTTCATTTGAAAAGAAACGAACATCCAGTCCTTTTGTTTCCTCTGCAAAAATTTCTTCAGTCGTTTTATGAGCCAAAGATTTTTTATGCTGACTTCTGCTGAAATTTCTTCCCGCTCCGTGAGGTGCAAAACCGAGATTTCTTTCATTGGTTTTTCCCTGAACAATCAAGACAGGTTCTGCCATATTTAGTGGAATCAATCTTGGACCTGTAATATCCGGCATGAATTTGTCATCCAGTGGAGTGGCTCCTTTTGCGTGGTAAAATAAATCTCCATCCTTGAAAACGAAATTATGTTCGTTCCAATATCTGTTTTCTTTCTCAATTCCTAATTTATTTAAAGTCGCATCATGAATAGAAATATGGTTTTCTTTTGTCCATGTTCTTATCAGCTGAAGCGCTTCCCAATACGATTTTCCTTCTTCAGAATCATATGGAATCCAGGCGTTTTCTCTCAAGGTTTCAGGAGAATTTTCCATTCTGAATTTATTGGCCACCTTCATTCCTTTATCATACAAAGCGGCTCCCGGAGCTCTTGAACCGTGGTGCGTCACCAGCATCGTATTTCCGGTATTTTTTGAGATTCCGACAAATAAGAAATGGTTTCCGTCACCCTGCGTTCCCATATGAGAACGGGCAATACTTATCAGTTTTTCATCATTCAGGAAGTCATTTTCTCTGAAAGCATCCATCAGCTCATCAGACATTGGCATTTGTTCCCCTCTTGGTCTTCCTCCGTATCCAAAATGCGTCACTGAATGAGCGGCATCCAATACTTCTTTAGGATCAGCTTTTCCAAAATCCGTCAGCATCACCGAACAGCAGATATCTGCGCTATGAAATCCCGGATGAATAGCATTTTTAGCCACAACAACTCCACCAACAGGAATCTGACCAACCGGACCTGTAGGACAGGCATCCGGCATAATCGCACCGGCAACCAGAGTCGGGGTTTTCATCAGGACGTTCATCGTATTGATTACTTTTTCCACATTATCATTTTCACTTTCATGTTCTGCTCTGATGTTGATCACGAAATCTTTTGCTGTTTCATGAAGAGGAATCAGTTCAGGTTGTTTAAATTGCTCTAAATATTCCTTGATTTGATTTTCACCCAGTTTGTTTTCGTTTATATATTCCAAAGCTTCCGCAAACCATTTCGCAGGTCTATACCCTAATTCGATTAAGTGATTTCCATTAAATTCCATGTGTTCTCTCATTTTGTTGATGCAAAGTAAAAACTAAAGTGTGCAATGTTTTTGCGTATTAGAAAAATTTTATATTTTTATTCAAAATTATTTTACACAAGATGGAAAATTTAAATCCGGAAATATTTCAGGCATTTCAAAACAAACTAAAAACAGGCAATAGAAGAGGTGTTCACTTAAATGCAATTCCCGGAAATTCAAGATATAAATTTGATCTTGCACGGCTTTCTGAAATTCATAAAAGTCTTCCCGAGCATTTTATCATGAACCTTTTAACGCAGAAAAACGTTAATTTTAAATTCTCCATTCACGATAAAATTACGGATGAGATTTCTAAAACGGAGGAAAAAGAGAGTACTTATCTGTTTGATGATGAAAATGAAGGAACCGAAAATAAGACGACAGAAGTTGCTCAGATTAAAGATAAAACGCGAGAAACGGTCTTGGAAAAACTTTCCATAGGTTTGGAAAATCTGATCTTTCAAAATGAAGTGATACAATCTGAAAAAGGAATCAATTCTCTGGGATTTGGTTTTCCTATGCTAATCCGAAAAGATATGGACGGACAAATTTCTGCTTCACCTATTCTAATCTGGTCTGTCAATATAAAGCCAGTCAATGAGCTTAATACATGGGAAATCAGCAGAACCGAAGATGACCCGATTTATGTGAATGAAGTTCTGATCAATCACCTGCAAAATGATTCGGGAATTGTAGTAGAGCAGATTTCTGAAGAAATGCTTGCTGACGGAAAAATAGATAAACCTGAGCTTTCGCAGATCTGCCAAACTCTGTTAGATCAGCTTAAAATAACGCAGAATTTAGATTTTATCCTTAATAATTATGAGGAAATTCCATTGATCAAAACGAAAGCTTCCTACGAAGAACAGCTTCAGAACAATGGAGATGCAATAATCATTAAATCCGGTGTTTTTTCCATTTTTGAAGTTCAGAAACAAAATATCATTAATGATTATGAGTCGTTGAAGAGGGAATTTAAACCTCTTGAAAATGTAATAAAACCAGACTTTCAATCTATAGCTTCGGTAGAAACAGATCCTTCTCAGCAGGGAATTTTAGAATCATTAAAATCCCAGACGAAAATTCTGATTCAGGGGCCTCCGGGAACAGGAAAAAGTCAGACTTTGACTGCAGTTTTAGTCAATGCATTGGAAAATAAACAGAAAACAATTGTTGTTTGCGAAAAACAGACTGCATTGGAGGTTTTATATAATGCACTTCATAAACTTGGATTGGAAAGGTATTGTATTATGATCAAAGACAGTGTTTCCGACAGGAAGTTTGTGGTAGATGCTGTCCGGAATACCATTGATACGATCGATTTCAAAAAACAAAAGCCATCCCATTCTGTTCAGTCGCTGAAAGATCAGCTGACCGAAATTTTACAGCATAAAACAACCATTAACACGGTTCATGAACTCCTGAATTCAGATTTGATTTCCGGCAAAAACTGGACGGAGATTGTGGGTGATCTTTTAACATTTCATAATACGAAAGAAAATATAGATGTTCAGGATATCCGGTTTTCTTTTTCAGAAGAAGAGGGTAAGGAAATTGAATATGTCTTGGAAAAAGGAAAAGAAGTGTATCAGGAATATCAACCTTTTGAAAAATCTTCATTTATTAATCCTGAACAGCTGATTCGTGAGAATTTTCATAACAGTCTGCAGAATTTAGATGATACTTTCCGGGATTATGAAAAGAGGTGGGATGAGATTCAGTCACTGATCATAAATTTTAAGCCTGTGTATGAAGAAAAGAAAAAACAGGATTTTAGTCAGAATTTTCAAAAATTATCATCTTTAATCAATGAAACGGAAGTGATTACCTCTGTTCTTAATCAAAATTCCGAAGAATTTCATCCGGAAATTACAAATGGTTTTTTCTATAAGTTCACCGCATTGTTTTCTTCCGCAAAGAAAAAGAAGATCAGTAATCAGAAAAGATTATTGGAAATAAGTTCAGCAATTAAAAAGATAAGTTTAAATGAATTTTTTCCTTCGATCGAACTGTCCGACAATCTTTGGAACAATAGAAATGAAATTCTAAATTACCGTCAGAAAATACAACATCTTCAGTCCGAATTTTCGTCCCAACTGGAACAACAGTTCAATACTATTGATTTCCTGAATGTTTTTGATCCTGTAATTTCCGGAAAAGAAACGGAGATAATTGCCCAGCGGATTCAGCAGTTGAAAAAAAATATTTCAAATGATCAGTGGGTGAAAGATCTGAACTTTGGAAACACCTATCAAAACTTTGATCAGTATATGATTGCTGTTTTGGATCAATACAGAACGTATAGAAATCATCCTGAAAATCCGTTGTTGGCAGAATTTAACTGGTTTTATTTTTACCAGCCTTTAAATGTTTTCCAGAAAAAGATGTTGGAAAAACTTCAGTCCGTTAGTAATTGGAAAGCTTCTTTCTATGCTGCCTATTTTCCGTTATTGTTGAGTAAATATTCTGATTCTCAACTTAATTTTAATGAAAAGAATTACGAAGAAATTAGAAAGCAGATAATGCAGTACAGATCTTCCCAGCAGAATTTTATTCAGTATTTCTGGAATGATGCTCAGCAAAATGCAGTGAAGACCTTTGAGCAAACGAATAAAGATATTACAGTTGCTAATCTTTATAATAAGCGGAGCAGTGTAAATCATAAAAGATTAACATTGAGGCAGATTGTTCAAAAGGATATCGATCTTTTTACCAAATTTTTCCCTATTATTCTTACCACACCCGATGCATGCAGCAATCTTTTTCAGGGGAAGAACTTTTACTTTGATCATGTGGTATTCGACGAAGCCAGCCAGCTGAAACTGGAAGACAATCTTCCGGCCATGCTGAAAGGGAAAAATATCATTATTGCAGGAGATGAGCATCAGATGCCGCCTTCCAATTATTTCAGTAAAGTTTTTGACGGAACAATTGAAGATGAGGACGAGATTGAATCTGAAAATGAAGTGATCACCTATAAAAATTCCTTGTTAAATATTGAATCTTTATTGGATTTTGCTACGGAAAGTCAGTTTGAAAAAAATCATCTGGACTTCCATTACCGATCAAAACATCCTTATTTGATTGATTTTTCAAATCATGCGTTTTATAATTCGCGGTTGAAGCCTCTTCCTATAAAATCTGAAAGTGTACCGATTGAGTTCTTTCAGGTGGATGGAATTTTTGATGACCATAAAAATAAGGAAGAAGCAGAAAAAGTACTGGAAATTTTACAGAACATTCAGCCTTTGAAAGATGGAAATTATCCGTCGGTGGGAATTGCCACCTTTAATATTTCGCAGCGAAATTATATTAAAAGAAAAATTGTTCAGGAAACCAATCTTCCCGGAAATGAGGTTTTTAAAGAAAAGATCCAGGGACTGGAGGCGGCCGGGTTGTTCATCAAAAACCTTGAAAATATTCAGGGTGATGAAAGAGATATTATTATCCTGTCTACAACCTATGGAAGAAAACCTGGAGGGAAGTTTATCCAGAGCTTTGGGCCAATCAATCATACAAAAGGGTATAAATTGCTGAATGTTATTATCACAAGAGCGAAAGAAAAGATCTACGTGTGTAATTCGATTCCTGAAGAGATTTTCTCGAATTATAAAGAAGCTTTGGCTCAGGAAGGTTCAAATAACAGAAAAGCTGTTTTGTATGCGTATCTGGCGTATTGTAAAGCGGTGAGCGGTAAAAATGAAAATCAAAGACTGGAAATTCTGAATACACTGGATCAGTTTGGCTATACGAATCGTGCCGAGAAAAACAATGGTTCCAGCGCTTTTATTGATGTAATTTATAACCGATTAGAGAAAGATCTTCCTCATTTGAAGTTACTGAAGAATCATCATTTTGGAGGCTATGAATTTGATATTCTCATTGAAAAAGAAGATGGGAAATCTATTATAGTCGAAGCAATGAGTAAAGAAAAATATTCCGGAAATCTTGGATATCTGGAAGATGTACATAAAGAAAAGATCGTAAAGAATACGGGTTCTGAATACGTAAGAATATGGAGCCAGAACTGTTGGCAAAACTTTGATGCTGAAATACAGAAAATACATAAAAAAATATCATGACAGAACAATTAAAAAATGCACCGGAAACTATTCAATTTAAAGAAGTAATTGCTCATATTGATGATCATTACCATTTTACACCAACGAAATTTACCAATGGAAATACGGTAAATGAAGAAAACCAGAATAATGGTTCGTGTAAAGTGTTCAGCTATGCAAAACTGAATAGTTTATCAAAAGAAGATACTTTACATCTTTTCGGAGAGTTTTACAGAGAAGATGTGTTGAAAAATCCTGAAGGAACAGATCATCAGAACATCAGAAACTTTATTGAATTTGGCTGGGGCGGAATTGCTTTTGAAGGTGAGGCTCTAATTAAAAAATAAATTAAAATGCCTCCCTGTCATTCTGACGAAGGAAGAATCTCTATATAAAAAACGGATTCTTCCTTCGTCAGAATGACAACTAACTGTTCATTAAAAACTTAAAAACACAGGAATCATGTCATCCAATAAAAACGCGCTCATCCGGTATAAAACACTCGATAAATGCCTGAAAAATAAATACAGGAAATATACACTCGAAGATCTTATCGACGAATGTTCCGAAGCATTATTCGAATTTGAAGGAAAAGAATCTTTCGTAAGCAAACGTACCGTGCAACTGGATTTGCAGAATATGCGAAGTGAAAAGTTCGGGTATGAAGCACCGATTGAAGTCTATGAAAGAAAATATTACAGGTACAGCGATCCTGAATACAGCATTCATAACATTTCGGTAAATGAAAGTGATCTGAAAGCAATGAATAATGCAGTGCAGATTCTAAAGCAGTTCAAGGATTTCTCGATGTTCAAGGAAATGAACGGGGTAATTCAGAAGCTGGAAGACTCTATTCATTCGACCAGTCAGAAATCAATTATCCACTTGGATAAAAATGAGCAGTTAAAAGGATTGGAACATATCGATATGCTGTATGATGCTATTTTAAATAAAAAAGTTTTAAATATCACTTATAAAAGCTTTAAAGCCAGAGAATCTGATTCTTATGTTGTACATCCGCAACTGCTGAAAGAGTTTAATAACCGTTGGTTTCTGATTTGTTTTAATAAAGACTATGCCTATAATCTGGCATTAGATAGGATGGAAAACATTCAGGTCGAAGAAAAAATAGAGTATATCGATAAAAACCTGGATGGAGATGAATACTTTAAAGATATTGTAGGAGTAACGGTTTCTCCGACTATGGCTCCTAGAAATGTTGTGTTTTTTGTAGATGCTGCCAATGCACCTTACGTAAAAACAAAACCCTTTCATGCAAGCCAGGAAATTATAAGTGAGACGAATGAAGGGATAATTTTTAAAATATGTGTTCAGCTTAACTATGAATTGGAAAGACTTTTACTTGGGTTCGGAGAATCTTTGGTGGTTCATAAGCCGAGAAAACTAAGGCTGAGATTACAGGAGAAGTTTATGGCAGCTCATAAAAACTATGAAAATTTTGTTGCGGATGATGAAGATTGAGTGTTTTTAAATTTATGGCTTAAAAATTGTATCTCTTAAAAAACATAAAAAAATAAATAGTATGAAATCAAGAATATTTAAAGCTGTTCTCGCGGTTGTAGCACCTTTGGTAATTGAATTTATAGTAAAGAAAATTTCCGAAAAACTGGATAAAAAATCACAGGAAGCAGAGCCTAAAAAACTTCCTGCATAAAATTAGAAGTAGTTAGATTTAATATTATAGAAAAGAGACTGTTGATTTTGTAACAGTCTCTTTTTGCTTTTATATGAATATATTGTCATTCTGACGAAGGAAGAATCTTATAAATCAAAAGATTCTTCCTTCGTCAGAATGACACAATTGTATTTCAAAAATCAGATAAAATCATACACTCCATTTTTCCAGCCCAACACTTTAGAAGAATCTGCTTTCAACCAATTCTTAAGAATGGTAGCATATACTTTTCTAAAATCTTCAGAATAAATTAAATCGCCTTCATTCAAATGCGTTAAATCGGGAAGAGTATTCAAAAGTCCTTTCTTTTTCAATCCTCCACTGATGAAAAACATTTGATTGGCTGTTCCGTGATCCGTTCCGTTACTCGCATTTTGGGCTACACGACGACCAAATTCGGAGAAGGTCATTAATAAAATATTATCAAAAAGTCCGTTACTTTTCATGTCGGCAACAAAAGATTTTACCGCTTCATTAATGTCTGCAAATAATTTTTGCTGTCTTTCATTTTGATTGACGTGGGTATCAAAGCTTCCGACCGATAAATAATACACTCTTGTATTAATATCGGATTTTATTAATGAAGAAACAGTTTTAAAATCTTTTCCCAATTGGGAATTCGGGTAGGTTTGCTCTGTCTTTTTAGCTTTACTCTTTTCAAAAATATAACCGGCATTGTTGATGGTTGAACCTAATGTCTGATATAAATAAGAAACAGTCTCGTCGTCGTGATGGTGGTCATATAATGATTTGAAATATTTTTCCTGACTCGTCTGATACAGCCTTTTCGGATCTTTAAAGGCAAATGCCTTATTGTTTTGTCCTTTTAAAGCTAAACTTAGCATGTCATCAACTTCTAACGCTTGTGTCGGATGTTCGCAGCGATAGCATTCTTCATCCAGAAATCTTCCTAGCCAGCCTGTTTCAAGATATTGATCACTTCTGCTGGCTGAATGCCAAATATCCATACTTCGAAAATGGGATTTGTCGGGATTGGGATAGCCTACATTATTCATTACAGAAAGCTCACCGCTGTCATACAACTCTTTAAAATAGGAGAGTGCAGGATTGATTCCGGCTTCATCGGTTAATTGTAATGAATTTTGAATGGCAATGGTATTTCTTTGTTTAAAATAAATATCGTTTCGGGTCGGAATGATCGTATTCAGACCGTCATTTCCACCTGTGAACTGAAGCACGATCAATATCTTATCGCTTGGTTCCAGTGCTTCATCGAATGTCATTGCTTTCAGGAAGTTTGGCATCAATAAAGATGCAGTAGCCAATGAACTTATTTTTAGGAATTCTCTTCTTTTGATTAACATACAGCTAGTTTTTTTAAGTTAAAGATGATCGGTTGCAGGTGAAAAACTTAAGTCGAGATCTGCAACCCGCTACCTTACATTAACTGATATTCTGGTGTTGACATTAGATTAATAACATTCATTTTCAAACTGTTGTCCGAGAAATCTTTCACAGAATTTATATCTAATGATTGGTTGTTTTGAATTAAATAATCTTCAACATTCTTACCATTAAATATCTTTTCCAAACGGTCCCAGTCAATTGTGATATTTGGGTTTTTAAAGCTTTTTGCTAAGGCGTTTACATTGTTTTTCAATCCCATATCCAGATCATCATCTTCTTTGGGGCGATAATCGAGTGGTCTTAATCCCGACCAAATCTGGGGAATCTGCAATCTTAGCATCAAGGTAGAACTGTCAATCCACGATTTTCCATTAGGCCAGCCTGCAACATTCGGTGGATACAAAAGCATTTGTCCCAGTAATTTCTGATAAACGATGAGGTTTTCCGGATTTTGAATATTCATAGGAAGTGTCCGCATCATTCCGGCCATTAGTTCAATCGGCGATTTTATTCTGTTTCCGATGTTTTTCTTATCATAAAACCATGAACTTGAAAAAATATCCGTCATTAGTTTCTTGATATCGTAATTAGAGTGGTAAAAGCTTTCACTTAGTGTATTGACAATAGCTTCATCTACATTTTCATTGACAAAGAATTTATAAATCTTAGTCGTGATAAATTTTGAAGTTGCTTTTTGCTCAAGGATAATATTGAGGGCATCAGTTCCTGTAAAGTTTCCGGTTTTTCCCAAAAATGTTTTTGTTCCCTCATCATGTAGTTTTTTTCTTTCCACGAAATTGCTTTCCTTGTCAAATCCCCATCCTGTAAATGCTCTTGCTCCCTCTCTGATGTCTTTTTCCGTGTAATTTCCTCTTCCCATCGTGAAAAGCTCCATTACTTCACGCGCAAAGTTTTCATTTGGATGATCCTTTTTATTTTGCTGATTATTTAAAAAGTTCAGCATGGCAGGAGCCTGGCTTACCTCAAATAAAAGATCTTTGAAGTTTCCCAGTGCATTTTTTCGGATCACATTCAGAATTTGCCTGTTGAATTTTGGATTAACCACTCTGGAAGCAAAATGGCCATGCCAGAAAAATGACATTTTTTCTCTCATCTGCTCTTTGCTGTTCACCATTTTATCAAGAAAATTCAGGTTCAACTCTTCATTTTGTTCACGGTAAACCTGTTGCATTTCCTTTTTCTTTTCAGCCGGAGCTTTATCGTTCATCATGTAATTGCCACTTTCAGCAATATCAGGCGTTTCATAATTGATAAAAAGAAAAGCCTCTTCTGTAAAGAGATCATGAATTAAGCTTTTAATATCCTTTTTGTGAAGATCTTCGAGCTGATTGATGCCTGCTCCGAAACCTGCACGCCAGAGAAGATGTTTGTTATTGGTGAGCGATGAGGTTGCCATATTGGTATTTTGCTTTTTGGATAGATTTGATGATGAAAAGTTAAATTAATAATTATTAATATTTCTTTTAAAAATTCCAATCTTTTTATAATATATATTTATCATTCTGAATAAAACATAATGAAATGAACAATCTTTCGGTAATGGAGTAGATTCCTCCTTTCTTCGGACCGATATACCTTGGAAAAGAACATATTATAAAAGTCGATTTTTTTATGAAAAATGATTAAACAATCATTTAAATTTAGTGAAATATAATTAATTGAAAACCATTATTTTGTGATTTTAATTAGTGTTAAAAGAAGTGTTTTTTCCTTGCTTGGCACGATTTTTACATCTTCTTGGATAGTAAAATTTAAAAATCAGAGTTATGAAAATGTTTAAACAAGCAATTTTATTTGCTGGAATTTTAACAGCGGGTGTATTAAGTGCGCAGGACTCAAAAATGAATAATATGATTAAAGTAGGAGCGAATGCAGGTTTAGCTGTTCCTGCGGATAACGTTTCTGCTGCAGTTGGTGTGGATGTTGCTTATCAGAATCTAATTACACCGGGATTTGGTTTAGGTATCGCAACAGGATATACTCATTATTTTGGAAAAAACAATAACGGATATAATAATAATGACGTAGGTGTAATTCCTGTAGGAGCATTAATCAGAGTTTATCCGAAACAGACAGGATTTTACTTCGGAACCGATTTAGGTTATGGATTCCTGGTTGGAGATAACAAAGTAGCTTCTAATTCTACAGTGGATAGACCAGACGGTGGTTTTTACATCAAACCGGAAATCGGATACCATAACCAAAGCTGGAATTTCTTTGTACAATATCAGAAAGTATTTGCAGGAAGTAAAGGAGATTTAGCTGGTCAGGACTATAATGTGGGCAACCTTGGTATAGGATTCTCTTATAATATTCCATTAGGAAAGTAAAAATATTTTATTATAAACAATTATTAACCAAACCTTTTCAGTTTTGTGAAAAGGTTTTTTATTTACCTGTAGAATTTACAAAAAGTATTATTATATTTGATAAAACTTGAGATTATGAACTTAAATCCAAAATTTCCGCTTTATTTACCAGGAGTGAAGAATGGTAATAATGACAATGTTTCGATTATTGGAGCAAGCCTTAGTGAAGATGTGACGACATTAGGTTATTTTGTTTCCGGTAATGAAGGACTAAATATAAAAATTCAGACTCATTATCCTACGAAGTCGTTTTCTTCTTTTTCTGAGATTTTAGAAAAATTTATTCAGGAAAATCAACTTGAAAATGTAAAACGATTAGGTATTGCAATTCCGGGTCCGGTAATGAATGGGAAAAGTCATCCTATACGATTAGGCTGGAGTTTTGATCAGCAAGAATTTATCACAAAATTCGGGTTCGAAAGAGCTGATATGCTGAACGACCTTGAAGCTTCTGCATATGGTATGGCACTTTTAGAAGACAATGATCTGGATCCTATTTATACAAGCGGTCATCTGGAAAAAGGAAATGTGGCGATTATAGCACCTGGGAACGGACTGGGTGAAGCCGGATATTTCTTTGATGGAAAATACCTAAGACCTTTTGCTTCTGAAGGTGGACATTCTGAGTTTTCTCCGCGTACCAACGTAGAGGTAGAATTCTATCAGTTCTTAAACAATATTTATGGAATTGTGAGTTGGGAAAATGTGCTTTCAAAAACAGGATTATTCAATATCTATAGATTTTTGAGAGATGTAAAAAGACATCCTGAACCGGAATGGTTAGGAGAGAAGCTTACAAAAGGTGATTTTGTTCAGGAGCTATTTAAAGCTGCCATGGAAGAAGATGTTCTTATCTGTAAAATAACATTAGATACTTTTCTGGAATTTTTAGCGAGAGAAGCCAATAATCTTGCCCTTAAGCTTAAAGCGACCGGAGGACTGCTGATTGCAGGAGATATTCCTCAATCGATAAGAGCATATATTAATAAGGAAAACTTCTATGAGAAATATAAGATCAGTGATAAGATGGAAGAAATGTTGAAAAGCATTCCGATTTACCTGATAAAGAATAATAATACGGCATTGAACGGAGCAGCGCTCTATACGGCTTATTATCAAGAATAAAAAAATCTCCGAAGAAATTCGGAGATTTTTTTTGATGATATGATTCATGAAAATAATTAACTTTATTGATGTACATCAATGAAATCTATCAGGTAAGTTGTCTATTTTTGCATCAGTTAAATAAACAAGTAATAACTTAATTCAATGAAAAAAATATTTTTATTAGCGGTTTTAGCTGGTGGATTAGCTTTCGGGCAGACAAAAAAAGTAGTAGCATCTGATGTTCATTGGTGGGGATATAAAGTAGCTAAATCTGAAGCTAGTTCTCATGACGGAACGATCAAAGTAAAATCTGGTAACGTAGTTTTAAAAGGAAACCAGGTTGTAGGAGGTACTTTCGTTTTGGATATGACTTCAATCAACTCAACGGATCTTTCTGGGGAATATCAGCAGAAGCTTAACGGGCACTTGAAAAACGGAGATTTCTTCGAAGTTGAAAAATACCCTACAGGAACCTTCAAAATCACTTCTGTAAAGAAAAACAACGATAAGACCTACAATAGCCTGGTAACAGGAAACCTTACTGTAAAAGGTAAAACAAATCCTGTTTCTTTCCCTGCTAAGATTGCAGTTGCTAACGGAGCAGTAACTATTGAGTCTAATAAGTTCTCTTTCGACAGACAAAAATTTGACGTTGCTTACAAGTCTACCATGCAAGATGTTTTTGTGAAAGATGATATCGACATGACCGTAAAAGTGACTGCTAAATAATTTAAACAAAAAAAGATTGTTAAAAGTGTAGAAGTTCTACACTTTTTTTTATTTTTGTTGAATTGTAAATAAAAAAGAATGAAAAGATTACTATTGTTGGCTATGATGTGTGTTTGCATGTCATTTGTTTTTGCTCAAAAGAAAGGAGATAAAGTGATAAAGGTGACTTCATCCGAAATCAGATGGTGGGGTTATAAAGTTGTAAAGACTCAGGAAACGTCACACTCTGGAACTGTAAAGCTAAAAAGCGGGAAATTCAATTTCGATAAAACAGTTTTGATAGATGGTGAGTTTGTTATTGATATGAGAAGCTTAATGGCGGGAGATGTTTCTGAAGAAGATCAGATTAAGCTTACCAACGACTTAAAAAGTACAAATTTCTTTGAGGTTAAAAAGTTTCCAACGGCAACGTTTCATTTAACTAAAATTTTACCATTGGCAAATGGGGCTTACAATTCAACAGTATACGGAGATTTTACATTGAAAGGTGTTAGAAAAACGATTTCTTTCCCTGCGAATGTATATATCACTCAGTTTACAGTAATCATTGAATCTGCTAAGTTCTCATTGAACAGAAGAGATTTCAAAGTATTCTACCAGTCTTCATTAAAAGATTATTTTATTAAAAATGAAATGGATATTCAATTCAAGATTTCTACAGAGAAACTGGATAACGAAAACAGAGTTCCTGTAAAAAAGAAATAATTTTTTTAACAATATTTAAATATGGACAGCTTTCAGAAGTTGTCCATATTTTTTATTTTAGAGGGATGAAAATTTATGTAATAAGCGGATTAGGAGCCGATTTTAAAGTGCTGGAAAAAATACAGTTTCCTACACAACATGAAATTGTCTTTATAGACTGGCTCATTCCTGAGAAAGATGAAAGCTTTGCTGCTTATATAAAAAGGATGGCTGAAAAGGTTGATGATTCGCAGCCGTTTTATCTTTTAGGATACTCTTTCGGAGGAATAATGGTGCAGGAAATTAATAAGCTGAAACCTGCTGAAAAAGTGGTGATTTTGGGAAGTATAAGATCGGATAAAGAAAAATCAAGATTAATAAAAGCGGGAGAAATTACAAGAATTCCTAAAATTCTACCTGAGAGTTTATTCAATGAAAAAACAACAAGGGCTTATTCCGTATTTCGAAAATTTTTTGATCCCAAAAACCCTAAAGTTTTACAATATTTCAGGGTAAAAGATCCTTATTATTTAAAATGGTCTATAGAAAAGATTTCCGAATGGAAGTTTGAAGAAACATCGAAAGTTGTACAGATATTGGGTGATAGAGATATTGTCTTTCCTATCAAGAACTCTAAACCGGATTATGTGATTAAAGGAGGAACTCATCTTTTTCCGGCTACAAAGTTTAAAGAAGTATCCCGTATTTTACAGCATGAATTTATTTAAATTGATTTTCTTTTAAAAATGCCCTATTTATTATGGGGTATTTTTTATTTATTTTAGTTTATTTTGAAAAATTATTACTACTTTTGATGGGGTAATTGAAAATTTTATGAAAGTAGGACTTAAATGGGTAGTGTCATTTGCTATCATTTCTCTAGTGGCAATCGGTGGATTGTTTTGGAGTCCCATTGCAGATTTCCCGAATACAGGAGAATTCTTAGATGAAAGTAAAATTGTTGGTGCAGATGTTGCCTGGATTTTGGCAGCTGCAGGTTTGGTTTTATTAATGACTCCGGGCCTATCATTTTTCTATGGCGGAATGGTGGGTAAGAAAAATGTAATTTCTACCATGCTGCAAAGCTTTATTGCTTTGGGTGTAATTTCTATTTTATGGGTAGTAGTTGGTTTTTCGCTTTCTTTTGGAGATTCTATTGGCTTTACGATGAATGGAGAACATTATGGAATAATAGGAAACCCTTTAAGCTATCCCTTTTTCAGCAGAGTAGGAGTATTGCCGCATAAAGCAATGGCTTCTACAATTCCCTTTATTCTTTTTGCTTTGTTTCAAATGAAATTTGCAGTTATTACACCGGCTTTGATCACGGGATCATTTGCTGAAAGAGTGAGGTTTATTTCTTATCTGTTGTTCATGGTTTTGTTCAGCCTGTTTATCTATACTCCTTTATGTCATATGGTATGGCATCCGGATGGACTTTTAAATAAATATTTCGGAGTGAAAGACTTTGCAGGAGGAACAGTGGTTCATATGAGTGCAGGGTTTGCAGCATTGGCAGGAGCCATAGTGGTGGGGAAAAGAAAAAATCCACATCATGAACCTTCAAATATTTCATATGTAATGTTGGGAACAGGCATGCTCTGGTTCGGATGGTTCGGTTTCAACGCGGGTTCTGCGTTAAGTGCCAACGCGACTGCAGCAACTGCTTTTGGAACTACAACGATTGCTTCAGCTTCAGCCATGATGACATGGATCTTTTTTGACCGGATCAATAAAAGAAAAGTTTCGGCTTTAGGAGCGTGCATCGGAGCCGTAGTTGGTTTGGTTGCCATTACTCCGGCATGTGGCTTTGTTTCTGTTTCAGAAAGTCTTTTTATCGGTTTTATTTCGGCAATTGTTTCCAATATAATGGTGAACTGGAAAGCGTTGAAGAAGGTAGATGACACGTTGGATGTTTTTGCCTGTCATGGAGTGGGAGGAATTATGGGAATGGTCTTAACTGCAATTTTTGCTCATGGTGAAAATGCAAGCCTTCTTCATGGAGGAATTGAAGTATTTGCTCATCATATGATTGCATTAGTGCTTGTTTCGTTATTTGCATTTTTTGGATCGTTGCTTTTGTATAAGATTACAGATAGTATTATAACGTTAAGAGTCTCAGAAGAGTCAGAGAATATGGGATTGGATATCTCACAACATGAAGAAAGCCTTTGTTAAAAGTCAATTGTGAATTATCTATTCGTTTTATGGCAATACTAAGTTCACATTCATAATATTTGAGTTCATATAGTTTTAATTTTGAAAGCCGGAGGTGAAATTTCATCTTCGGCTTTTGCTTTTCAATTTATCGTGTATCTTTGTGTTTAGGAAAAATGATGAATTTTCTATATGGAATCAATATCGGTTTTTGAGATTATTAAAGTGGGAATAGGTCCGTCCAGTTCGCATACAATGGGACCTTGGAATGCAGCTTCTGCATTCATAAGAATTATAAAAAGAGAAAGATCAATAGAGGAGGTAAAGGAAGTCTTCGTTGAGTTTTTCGGTTCACTGGCAAAAACGGGAATCGGACACGGAACGGATATAGCTGGAATGTTGGGGTTGAGTGGAGAAGACTTTAAAACAATCGACACTACTAAAATTGATGAAAAAATTGAAAAAATAAAAACTACTCAGATTCTTAACCTGGGCGGTGAAAAGGAAATTCCTTTCATCTATGGACATCATTTGATTTTAAATATGCAAAAATCACTTGATTATCATCCGAACGGCATGATCTTTAAGGCGATTTTTGAAGACGGAACAGAGCTTGTTCAGGATTTTTATTCCGTAGGTGGTGGATTTATTATGAGTCAGGAAAAAAAATCAATCCAGAAACATTGTATCCGTACTTTATATCCTTGTCATAAATCTTCAGATATTGTAAAATATTGTGAAAAACTGGGGCTTAGCAGAATTTCAGATTTAATCCTGATGAATGAAGAAAGTTGGAGAACACAGGAGGAGACAAGAAAGGAAGCGCTTTATATCTGGCAGCAAATTAAAGAATGTATCTATAAAGGGGTCAATAAAGAAGGAATTCTTCCCGGAGGTTTAAATGTAACAAGAAGAGCAGCCGGACTGAACAGAAAATTATTAGGAGATAAAATCTATAAAAATAAAGACGAGTGGTTCCAGCAAGTAGTGGATGCTGAAGAGAATTTCACAAACATCAATAAATGGATCGCTTGTTTTGCATTGGCGGTAAATGAAGAAAATGCAAGCTTCGGAAGAATTATCACGGCACCTACAAACGGAGCAAGTGGAGTAATTCCGGCAGTGTTAATGTATTCGCAGGCTTTCACGGACTCTATAAGCGAAGATGATATTGTAAGATTTTTATTGGTAGCAGGTGAAATTGGAACTTTATTTAAGAAAAATGCGACAATCTCTGCAGCAATGGGAGGTTGTCAGGCAGAAATCGGGGTTTCATCAGCAATGGCTGCGGCTGGTTTAACGGAAATTCTTGGCGGAAGTGTCGGTCAGGTTTTAATGGCAGCGGAAATTGCCATGGAACATCATCTGGGGCTTACCTGCGATCCGATCAAAGGATTGGTTCAGATTCCGTGTATTGAAAGGAATACAATGGGAGCCATAAAAGCTATCACGGCAGCAAATATTGCATTAGAAAGTGACCCTACAAAAGCAAAAGTAACTTTAGATGAGGTGATTCAGACGATGTGGGAAACAGCTTTGGCGATGAGTGACCGTTTTAAAGAGACTTCAGAAGGGGGATTGGCGATTGCGGTGAATGTGCCGGAATGTTAAGAAAATTTTTGACTTAAATAGAAAAAACCTCAGATCTAAGTATCTGAGGTTTTCATTTATTTTTTCTTATTGAATAAAAACTTTCCACCGCCTTGTTCCAGCTGCATTTCTGCTTTTTCGGGAAAGAAAGTCATCTTCAGACCGGCATTGTCAAATTTAAACTGGTCTTTTTCTACATATTCCAAAGGAAATTCAGGTTGTCCTGTTCCCTGTCCGAATAATCCTCCGTTCTTAATGAAGATTTTAAGACCAAGTGGAATATCTTTAGATGAATAATCTCCAACGTATTGTTTTAGCTCAGTTTCTGTAATTTTTGTAGTTGCAAAATTAGGGAGGCTAAATTCTTTATTATAAAGTATACTTAAAATATCAATAGTGAAATTATTGGCTCCGATTCTGTCAGCGTTCAAAGAATAAGAAATTGAAATATCATCTTCACCGTTATAGATCATTAGTGAATTGGTTCCGTAGGTTCCGCCGCTGTGTCCTACAAACATTTTGGAATAAAAAGGAACTAAAGCGAGTCCCATTCCGAATCTGTCCTCTTTAGGCATCATAGCGGAAAGACTTTCTTTAGAGACTATTTTTCCTGCAAAAAGAGCATTAATAATGATATTTAAATTCGTTGGTGCAGTGGCAATATCACCTACACCCACTACATTGTTGAAATCAAAATCTTTTACAGGCTCCCACGCATTGGCATAGCTGTAAGAACTGAAAACATTGGTAGGCTTTTGGCTCACTGTATAAAAGTTCTTTAATTGTAAAGGCTGTGCAAATGTTTCCCTTAAATTATCAGCATAAGATTTTCTGCTGATTTTTTCTAAAATTTTTGTCAGTAAATAATACCCTGAATTGGAATACTGAACTTTTGTCCCCGGTTCAAATAAAGAACCCTGCTCAATAATGTGGTTTATGATCTGCTCTTCAGAAACCTTTTCTGTAAGCCATTTCATGGTATTCTTTCCTGTAACATAATCTCCCAGTCCTGAAGAATGGTGAAGCAATTGTGAAATCGTTATTTTTTCAGCATTCGGAATTTTAGGATAAAACTTTGAAAGCTTATCATTTAGGTCCAATTGTTTTTTCTCAATAAGCTTAAACAGCATCATGGCGGTCATCGATTTTGTGATCGAGCCGATCTGAAAAGTTACTTTATCCTTCTGAGAAAGACCTGTTTCACCAAAATTTCTTTTGTAAATCTCTTTTCCACCTTTGAAAATTGAGATCTCACCTGCTTCAGCATTGTTTTTTTCTAAATAAGAGATGAAATCATCAATTTTACTTAAACTTTGTGATAGGTTATCTGATAATTTTAGAGCTTCAAGTTTTTTGTAATCCTTGGAATCTTTTTTATCGTAAGGCTTTAAAACTAAGGGGAAAGTTTTTCCATTCTGGATGAAATTACCTGAAATAGTATTGTTTTCAAGTTTACCTTTATAAGAAGCATTGGCATTGGTAATGTCTAAAATCAACTCATTGTTGATGAAAGATACCTTTTCGGCAGGGATGCCTTCGGCTCCTTGTGCAGGACTGTCAAGTAAAGCTTTATAAGAATTTTTATCCTTTTCTATATGAATGATAAAGGGAAGTTTGTTTCCTTCAATGTCTAGTTCTCCTTTCCATGAACCGACGATTTGTTGCGCAAAAATAGATTGAATTCCGAATAAAAGTAAAATAAATAAAAGTTTGGTTTTCATAGTTTTTAAAATATAAATTGACAAGTGATGGTGGTAACGATAATTAGAAATGCAAAAATGACGATCTGTTTCCAGTTCTTAATATTGGTTGCTGTTTTGAAGCCGTTATAAATAAGAACCATTCCGTAAGCAATTAATAAAAGAGCTGAAAAACTGAAAATACAGACAACAATAAGATCTACAGGGGAAATATTTGCCGGATTTTTTTCTGCCATCATCTGTATCGACTCCATGCTTTTATTAATAATAGGAATTTCACTGATCAGAATAATAAAAATTCCTGGGATTTGGGAAATTAAAATGGTATTGACAATATCAATAAACCTTGTCCTTTTATTATATAATTTTCCGAGAATGAAAAAAATGATGATGGCAATGATATAGCTTAGTAAACTGTAACCTATGCTTTCAACTAATGAACCTTTTTCATCTGCATACCGGTAATGAAAAATACTGTCTACTTGTAAGTTCAATACATTACATAATAATAAAGTGACTCCTAGAGATACTATTCCTGTAATAAGAAGCTGGCTTTCGCTATATTTTGAAAAAGGGTTGAAAATTGTTTTCCAATTCATGTTGATGAGTTTTTTGATTTAGTTTTTTAATACATTGATTTTTTGAATAAGATCATCCATTTTATTTCTCATGGTAGGATAGGAGAGATCTGCCTGTTTTGCCATTTCTTTAATACTTCCGCTGGACAGGAAAAAATTGAGGATAAATTCCTGTTCATCACGATTGAGCTTCAGAATAACAGGAAGTTCATAATCTCCATTAACTTCTGTCGTGCAGTTGGGGCATTTCATCTGACTCACATTTAAAGTGTGGTCGCAACTGGGACAAATGATGGGTAGTTTCATTGAAAATATTTTTGTAAATGTAATATTAATTTTAATAAAGTTAAATAATATTTTAATAAAATTAAATATTTGATTGAAAATGTGAAACAAAAAAAACTCCCTTAATAGGAAGTTTATAACGCTTAAATAGTACAAATGATTATTTATCAAGTATTTCTCTTATTTTGTTGGCATTGGAGATCAGTTCTCCTAAATATTCGTAGTTTTCCTTTTCTAAAGCCGATTTGAATTTTCTTAATTGCGAGATATGCTCATTCAAAACATCAAGAACATTCTCTTTATTCTGTTTAAAGATAGGAACCCACATTTCCGGATGTGATTTTGCCAGACGTACAGTGCTTGAAAACCCGGAACTCGCCAGTTGGAAAATGGTTTCTTCCTCACGCTCTTTTTCCAAAACCGTATTAGCTAAAGCATAAGAGGTGATATGGGAAATGTGAGAAATATACGCGGTGTGAATATCATGATCATTAGCATTCATATAGATAGGATGCATGTCTAGTGCGTATACAATCTTTTCCACTAGTGCAAAAGCGTCTTCAGCAGATTCTTCTTTATTGCAAATAACCCCGGCTTTTCCGGAAAAACTTTCCGCTACAGCAGACCTTGGACCATTATTTTCCGTTCCCCACATCGGGTGAAAAGCGACATATCTGGGTCTTTTAGGGTGGTTTTTAACCATTTCGATGATTCCTGACTTTGTAGAGCCGCAATCCATAACCGTCTGATCTTCGGAAATCAGATCCAAAACCTTAGGAAGTAGTATTCTTGTAGCATCTACGGGAACTGCAATAATGATGAGGTCAGAATTCTTGATCCCTTCTTCTAAGTTTGCTTTCTCGTTGATAATTTGAAGCTGTATGCCTTCATTAAGATGCTGTTCGTTGTTGTCAATTCCGTAAATATAAGTTGCAAGGCCTTTCTGTTTTAATTTTAACGCCATCGAACCACCTATTAATCCTATACCGATAATACCTATTTTCATTTCTCTCTAATTTAAAAATCAAAAAACCCCGTCTTAGGACGAGGTTTGAATTGTATATACATAAGAATTCCTTATCCCATAATTGAGGTGAAAATTCTATAATAATATGTTCTGTTGCTAGAAATCATATTGCGAAGTTATAAAATAATTTTCAAATATAGATACGCATAATAATATATAATAGTATGTTTTGTTATTTCATTGTAATATATGAGTGTTTTTATACTTAATGTAGTTTTATGTTTAATTTTAAAATTATTCATGTTTCTAAC